>NZ_JACDUS010000014.1 GCF_013761005.1 Desulfosalsimonas propionicica | reverse complement strand
TTGTCCGCTACGAATACCATGCAGAGAATTTCCTTGCTATGGTTCAACTTGCATGCGCTTTAATTTTGTTTCGGTTTTTTTGAGATGGCTTCTAGAATAGTGTTGTTTATTTTCTCCTCAGCATTACAGGAAGGGCAAATCAAAATAAAACCACCAACAAAAGTCGTAAGGCGACCTTCACCATACGCTCGAGCGTGCCAAGTGTAGCTACAAGACTTACATGTCGCTTTTATTGACTTAATTCCTGTTTTTATCGGTCGCCTCGGATTTCTATCTCCCGTAATCTCTCGTGACTTAGCAAAACTCCATTCAATGTCTTTCAATTGAAATCGTTCTGTATCAACCACTATAAATATTCCTCCTTTTATTGCATAACGGCTGGGCTCAGTGGTGCGAGCGAAAGCGAGCATCCACTGGACCTCATGGTTCAAGCAGCCTTACACCGGCAAGTGAAACACCTGGACAGCGAGGCGTACTTCACGATTTCTATCGTCATTGATGTGGAACCGATATTGTAACCAACCATCATCAACCTCTTCGACGAAACCAAGATAGTTGGGATGATCAGGGGTCGCCTTCCGGATTGTTTCCAAAACGGAAGAGAAATCCTTATTGGAAACAAATATAACAATATCAGCTTTCGAATCCCTCCAAGTCAAGTACGTCAGTAACTGTGAAATTGTTTCAAGGTAAGCCTTTTTTCCATGCCAGTATTTCAATTCAGCAACAAAAACATTTGCTCCATCATGCCGGAGCAAAATGTCTGTTTTCCCTCTTTTGTTGAAAGTTTCACCTGTCGCGCTTCCCTCAAAATTGGGCTCTAGAATGAGGAGCATATGGTCACGCAGATGCTCCTCATCTTTCCCGGCGTAGGTACTAGGCAGACGCTCAAATTGTTTTCCGACATCGTGGATAATCTTGAGTATCTGGCGATAAATCGCTTCATCGAGCGCGGGTTCAGGTTTAAAACCTTTATCGTTAACTTTAGGCTTGCGTTTGGCCGGTATAACTGGAGTGCGTTTTGTGGGAACAGAGAAAGTAGCTGGTGTGCCTGACGACTTTCTAACCGGGACACCTAATTTCGAAACGAGATCGTGTTTTTTAAGTAGTTGCTCTTTTCGATCGTCAAGTGCTTTCGATAACGTTGCCTCAAGCGAACTATTAAATTTATTGAGGTCATTGGCCAAATGCTGATTCTGAGAAACAAGTTGGTTTACTATGCGGTCGGCTTCTTGTTTAATTGAGTCTGCATCTTTACTGAAGTTAATGATCTCAAACCTAACCTCCTGCTCGGTGATCATAATACGGGGAGCCGACATACTGTAGGTGCTTGCACGGACCTTAAGGAGTTCTGCCTCTCCAGAGAATGGCAGATGAAAAGTATAAACATCCTTTGGATAGGATTTTCCCCTATCTACAAAGTAAGACATAGGATGCCAGTCTGCCGGGATCATTCTTTCTTCTACAGATACTGAAAGCTGATCCGTGTGGAACTCTAAAGGGACAATCGAGTACTCCGCGAGCAAATGCTCAATGAATTCAGTTTTATTAACATTTAAGAGGTAATCATCAGATTGGTCTCTGATCGCTTGAAGAGCTTTAGCCCTCTGATTTTCGATGACCGCAAATCCGTCTAGTTCGGAAAAGGCTAAAATCTCATTGCTGCGGTAACGGTTCATTGTAATTCCCATTGCTTATAAAAAAGTTTATCTGGTTTCCAGATAATACAGCAAATAGGGCAGGAACGTCAAGGCGGGATTGGCCTAAATGGTATGGAGATAAGATCGATTAATAATTTTCTTTTGCCGCATGAGGCTATGTAGGATTGAGATGTGTAGAAACTGGTGAAGGCTGCCGCTGTTGCGATAGAGTTTGAAACACCGCGGTGCACCATGCGGCTATGGGCATCCAGTAATGTGAATTTCGATCCGGAGCATATTGGCAGATTCAAGGTGCAGATTCTGCGGAGCACCGCACTTGATCATGCCTTGGCAAGTATTCCGGATTATTTTTGATCTTATTTTTTGAGGAACACCTTTATATTCCTGCACTGCAATCACAATTTTTAAAACAGCCAGTTTTAGCCTCAACCACCATAACTGCTGGTAATTAACTACCACGACATACTGCTGTAAGACCTCTTTAATCAAAATATGGGATCTTATCGACTGCTTACCCCTGAAGTATACCGCATTACTACCGTTGCACAGAAGCAATAAGTTGTCCAAGAAGGCAAGGCTGTAAATTTTTTCCCTGAACGCCACTTTTTCTGTTTGCAGCCGCGATAAGATCCGGACTTTGCGCTTTCTGTCATATTTGCTGAAGCTTTAGATGACCAGATAATTTTTCATAAAAACTTAATTCAACGTTCTTTTGGCAATCCAGAACGTCCTTGAGTTTTATATTTATCAAAATTTTTGACAAACCAATCGGCCAATTTTTTCATTAAGAAAAACCATAAAAATGAAAAATGCCTTCTTAAAAAATATGCTAGTTTTGCTGTTTTTGTGGTTGTAATAAGAAATTTATTCTTCTTTACAGCATCTACAATAGCTCGGGCCGTGTCCTCTGGTTCTTCCGCAGAAGCCAGAAGTAATTTTTTCATCTGCTGCCTGGCGCCTTCGCTTAAACCCTTAAAAGTTGAAGTATCGTAGATTGAGGTTTTTACTCCACCTGGGCAGACACAAGTTACGTGAATACCACGCATTGATGATTCGAGCATCAGTGCCTCGCTAAATCCCACCACCCCGAATTTACTTACATAGTAGGCTGCATTATATGGATGAAGGGCAAATAAGCCCCCAATAGAAGCAATATTCACGATATGCCCCGAGCCTCTCTCTAACATGTGAGAATAAACGCATTGTACAGTATTGAGGGCGCCATAAAGGTTTACGCCAATAACCTTCCTCCAGTCTTCAATTCCCATTTCTTCAAGTGGTGCGGGCATTGCTGTACCTGCTACATTAACAAGTATGTCAATTCGTCCCAGGCTATCAAACGCCGTCCTCACCATCTCTCTGACTGCATTGTAATCAGAGACATCGGCAGGTAAAACAAACGACTTTCTTCCCAACCCTTCAATAATGGAAGCCGTTTCCTTCAGGCCGTTCATATTTATGTCATTTAAGATCAAAGAGCTTGTGCCAGCCCTTGCGAACTCTATGGCAGTCGCTCTGCCAATCCCACTACCGGCACCAGTTAAAAAAATAACCTTATCTTTTAGGTCCTTCACGAATTTATCCTTTTTATTTTACTATAAGTTTGCTTCCAGAGGGACTGGCCTATTTCGTCGTATCCTTCACAATCTTTCCACCTTTTATTACTGTCTCAATCTTTTTTATATCACTTGTTGATATGATACTTACGAATCAGGTTCAGGAGACTTTTCATTGATCCGGTTACCAAGGCGGGATGAAGGCGGAATGCCCACCACGCCAGCTTGGTATCTCGACCCACAAGGATTCTGGCCTGGTTTTTTCTTACCCCCTTCAAGATAGTCCGAACAGCAGCTTCAACTGTAATCGGTTTCATTGGCAGTTGATCCAGGATTTGCTTTTTATTGTTTTCACTAACATTAACAAACTGCGTTGTATCGAACATTTCAGTCTTGACAAACGTCGGGCAGACTGCACTGACTTTGATTCCCAGATCGGCTGCCTCAATCCGGAGGGCTGTCGACAAACCGAGTACAGCGTGTTTGCTGGCTGAATAAGGCAGCGGGATGATCGGCAAGAAACCGGACCCGGATGCAGTATTGATGATATGGCCGAACCCCTGCCTGAGCATGACGCGATATGCTGCCATGGTACCGTGAATGACTCCCCACAGATTTATATCCAGGGTTCGCTGCCAAAGGTCGAGTGTCAGATCCTGAGACAACGCAAATGTGCAGACGCCTGCATTGTTGAACATATAGTCCAGACGTCCGAACTCGGAAAGCGTTTCCTCCACCAGTGTGTCCACTTCCGCCTTTTGAGTAACATCCACTCTGACAGCTTTTCCTTTTCCATGGGTCTTTCGAATCTCAGCCACTGTTTTTTCCGCTTGCTGAATGTTGAGATCGGCGACAACAATAGTTGAACCCAAGGCGGCAAGCTCGGTGCAAAGCTTTCGTCCGATTCCTGACGCGCCACCTGTAACTATGGCAACATTTCCCTTAAAAAATGACATCTAATTTATCCTTTTTATTTCACTATAAGTTTGCTTCCATAGGGTCTGGCCTATTGCGTCGCATCCTTCACAATATTTCCACCTTTTATTACTGTCTCAATCTTTTTTATATCACTGATATTTGAAAGTGGATCTCCGTTTATTACTAAGATGTCTGCATATTTTCCAGGTTCCAGTGAGCCGATTTCATGTTCTTTCCCAAAAACTGATGCCGCGGTCAGTGTTGACGCTTTGATGACATTCATTCTCGACATCCCGCATGCTTCCATAAGTTCAAGCTCACGTACGGGCGTCGTATGAAAAGAAAAGCCCAGGGATGCATCTGTTCCCATGGCGACAACCCCGCCTTTTTTCACAAACGCCTTAAGATTCTTAATTTGCATTGCGGCTGCCTTTTTTAGCTCACCTTTCGGGATTTTGATAAATGTTCCTTCTACGACTTTGTCATCCGGTGTATTATGCCAATTTTCAGTGAATTCACGGATTGCTTTAGATATTGATTTATGTATTGAGGGGTTAAATGCCGGATTGACACACCATCGCTCTTCAAAACCACGGACAAATAAATCAAAGAGGCTGAGTGTTGGCACAAAGGTGATTCCCTTTTCAACCATGGCATCAAGATCTTCTTCTTTCATAGCTTCGAAAGCAGCGTGATGCAAACTGTCAACACCGCATCGAATTGCCTGCGCATAGTCCTCGGGATATGTAATATGAGAACATACTTTTAGCCCATGGCTGTGCGCCGCGTCGGTCAATGTTGTAAGCTGGGTGTCTGTCCAGGTGGGACAGGCTGATCCCGTGAAAGTTCTTGACACGTTTACTGTTTTAATTGCCGACACACCCCTTTTTACTAGTTTTCGAACGGCTTTGCGTATCTCTTCTTTGGTTGCAACTTCTTTTCCGGCTCCTACCAAGTAAAATAATTTAGGAAAATACTCGGCGGGATAGCCACCTTTACAGGTTAGGATTGAAATGGCATAAAAAATTCTCGGCTGTAAAATTGGTAGCTTTTGAAGGAAACGAATAGTGGATGCTGAACCAAGATCGAGGCAAGATGTGACACCGCCCATTATTGTATCTTTTGCATTTCGCTTAACAGTGGACAGCAATAAGGATATTGTTGGGCCACCATTGTTAAAAATATGTTTGTGACTATCAATGAGCCCTGGCATTACTGTTTTAGTTCTGGCATCGACATCGCCTGAAAATTCATCAATGCCATTTCCGCCCTCTTTTTCAATACGTGCTATTTTATCATTCTCCACTATAAGGCGGGCATTTTTAACCGGAGGTGCTCCTGTTCCGTCAATTAAGGTTCCGCAGTGTATAACATACCTATTCATTATTGATTAAATCCTCTTTATTGGAGTATAAAATGAGTGATATATACCAATTAAACAAGCATAGCCGCCCCCCAAGGACTTTCAATGACGATTCGCCAGCTTTTATCGGATTGCTGTCTAAAGACAATCATTGAAATTCCTTCCATCTTTATATGCTCTCTATTCATAGGACTTCCTGATAATGCCCATTGAAAACTGCAAACCAGCAAATCATCGTCCCGGATAAAATTCTCGCAGTTCACAGTGATCTTTGGCTTTATTTTTACTAATTTTTCTAAATCCTTGCGGATACATGACGTTCCTTTTCTCATTTTTCCCGAATCCGATATTATTTTAACATCAGGTTCATAAAACTTAATGGCAGCGTCGATATCGCATCTATGGATCGCATCCACTAATGCCACAAAGGTGCTGGATAATTCATGGCTTAACATATTGTTCCACCAACAATTATTTGGCGTGCCATAAAAGAGCCGCCAAACTGGAGGGCTGGCACCGGTAAAAATTAGGAAAATCTGTTCCAGAACAAAGAATATAAAATCTATTAAAGCTATATAAATTAGTACAGCCTGAATCTACGATGCTTTTTCTATTTCATAAAAAACTGTATACTTGGATAGAAGCTCATTAATGCGCTGCTTTATGGTATCCATTCCATGATCCGCAGCCGGCTCCACAGAAATAGTGACTTTGATACCGTGCGAATTGTCCTCGACCACATCTATCCTCAGGATTTCAGCAATGCCGTCTAACTGTTTCAGTTCTTTTTCATAAACCCGTCGGGTAGCATCCCAGCGAAGTGCGGGTTTGAAAATTTTTCCAACAGGGGTCAAGGGCATGCTGGGGATAATTATAACTTCCTTCGGGACCGCAGCCCTTTCCCCTATATTCTCTCGAGCCCATTGCATGATCTGATTTTCATCCATGTCGACTCCATCGGCCATTTCCACGTAAGCCACTGGCACTTCACCCGCATAAGGATCGGGACGCCCCACAGCGGCAACCTGTCGAACATTGGGCATCTGGAATAGCGGTTCTTCAATGGCCGCGGGGTCAATGTTGTGTCCACCCCGGATAATGAGTTCCTTTTTTCGTCCGGTGAGCCATAAATACCCATCTTCATCAATCCTCCCTAAATCACCGGTACTGAAACTGCCATCTGGCATCCATACCCCTTGGTTGTGGGATTCTTCCAGGTATCCGTTGAACACGTTCGGACCCTTTATTGTTACGGCACCGATTTCTCCGCACTTACCCTCCCGGATATAGTTCCCATTTTCATCAAGAATCGCAATTTTAACTGATTGGTAAGGCATCCGTATTCCAACGCTGCCGACTTTTCTTTCGCCGTCTTTTGGGTTAAATGCCGAAGCCACCGCGCCCTCGGTCAAGCCATAGCCTTCAAGGATTTTCATGCCGGTACGAGATTCGATCCTTCTAAACAGTTCCTGAGATAAGGGAGCCGCGCCACATATGACATATTTCAGTGAAGAGATATCGGCATCACCAATTGGCAATTCTAACAAAGAGGATAAAATCGTAGGAACAGCGGAAAAAGATTCAGCTTGGAATTTTTCCACAATTTTAAAAAAATTTTTTATAATGCTCGGATCACGGTAGCCCATGGGCGATAGCATCACCACTTGGCCTCCTGCAGCAAACGGTGCAAGGCCGGTGACAATAGTGCCGTTGCAGTGAAAGAGTGGCAGGCCGCACAGCAAGGTGGAGCCGGTATTAAATCCAGCCATTATTCTTAAATCATAGGCCATGATCACTTCATTGCAGTGAGTTCGCATTGCCAGTTTGGGAGTCCCCGTTGTTCCGCCTGTATGATAAATTGAGGCGATATCTTCAGGCTTAATTGGCCGAGTAAAAATATATTGATCAGAAGGATAGCTTTCGAGCATTTCGTCAAAACCAATTATGTTTTCAGCCTTATCCGTGGAACCCATTACTTGAACTACAAACTTCAAGGTTGGTATCTCTTTTCTGATGGCATTGACTTTCTCCCAAATATCATTGCCTTCCGTTTCTCCAAGACAGACCAACACCCTGGTTTGCACTGAAACGCAAATATCTCTAATAGCTGCCGGTTCAAGCAATGGGTTGATGGGATTGGCAATTCCTGCGGCTTCTGCGCCCCAAAGCACATAATGGGTCTGAGGTAAATTAGGCAAGACGTATGAGACGACATCCTTGGGTCCGATTCCCAAATCATACAGCATATTGGCGGTCTGGCGAATCCTGCCCATCAAATCTTTGAAGGCAATCCGCATCGGTGATTCAAAGGAATCTCCGCTTTCCAAAAAGCTAATGGCCGTTGCCTCCGGGTTGGTTCTTGCACCATTTTCAATGAGTTCAACAGTATTTTTCTCCTTTATGCGATCGGTCCACGGGACTTTTTCGATTTCCTCGATGTCTTTTAAACCACGGATCAAACCTAAGTGACTCATTAAAGACTCCTTTCAATGCCTTTGCTCAAGCGAACCGGTTATTGGAGATCACCCACTACCAAACCAGCGGTCCGATATCCAAGAAATTAAAATTTGAATCAGTTTCTGCTATAGGGGTGTTGGAAAATGATATTGAAATCCCAGAGATATGGCCCAATAATCCTTATCAAAATTGATTGTTTCAACCGTTTCGGAATCATACAGGACGTATCCGGCGCCAAATGTCGTATCGATTCTGTCTGTGGGACTCCATGTAAATCCGCTGCCTATGACATCGAAATTCAATTGCGGCGATTCAACTGAAAAATCTTCTGGCTTCTGCTCGATTTCGGAATGTGAGTAGCCAATCGATACCTTAAAATTCGGATAAAGCGCGTATTCTGCTGAAATTCCCAATTCATAGCTGTTGCCCGCATCTTTATAACCCTCATCCTCCCATTTTGCCTCTTTTTCGAGGAAATAGATACCGCTTCCCTGAATTTTGCATCTTGGCGTGATTTTGCAGGAAACACCTAATCCCAACAATCCAGGAAGATCCCTGCGGGTTTTAGTCCCATCCGCCCATCCCAGCTGCGTTGCCAAGTCCAGATCATCCCTTTTGACATCGGACTCGAGATCGATGTTTGTGTTGGTTTCATAACGAAACCCCATATCCCACGACTCATTGAACTTGACATGGATGCCGACAACGCCGCCAAAACCATCCGCGCTTCGCTCCATGTCAAGCTCAAACTTGGTGCTCGGAGCAGGATCTGATACGTCCATGAATGCTTCGACCGATCTTTTTGCATTCACATAACTGAGGCCAACTGCAATTGAAACATGCTCATTAACTGCGTAAGCCCCCCCGATAGTCGACCTTAAATAGACTTCCTCACCTTCAATGTAAGTGCCGTCTATCTGACTGAAATTCGGAGATTGCAAAAGAGAAGATGCGACTTGGAATGTTCGCAGGTTGCCGTTGTCATAATCCACCGCCCCACCGCTGCCGGCTACGGTAACAGCTGCATACGCCGCCCACTTGTCCTTTTTGTTTATAACAAAGAGGCCCGGACAGAGAGATGTCGTTTCAGAGTCAAAGGCGCCAAATTCAGGGGTAGAAGTCTCAACCTGAAATTGCCCTAAGATTAAATCTGTTCTAATATATGACCCATTTTCCAATTGCATTATACCGGCAGGATTGTAAGCGGCAATATCAGCGGCGTTCGTAGCGGCCTGACGATTGAGAGTGCGGACATATTCTGCACTGTACATTTGTTGGTTGAGAATACCTGCGGCATACACAGGAATGGCAATCATCAAAGCTATATTTACTATAAAAAACCAAACAATAATTCTGTGCATTTGATCCTCCAATCGTCATTTTTACTCTTTTAGATGGCCGAAAAACCTGGCATACTGTCTACTATGTCTCTATCTCCTCCTTAACTCCACCGGTCACTTATCCACCGACGCACATCGTCTTACTTATCCGGAAAACTCCAGTGAATGGATTCCCATTATGAACCTCGGTCCACAGTTCCCCTTTGAAGGGGGATTTAGGGGGATGTAGCGGTATTGCAACCCAAATCCCCCCTTGCCCCCTCTTTTTAAAAAGTTATTTAAAGGGGGGTAAAGGCAAAAACGGGTTCTACTGGAACGAACCGGATAACCAATTAATCTTATTGTTCATCAGGTTCTGAGGGCCTGAATTTAGGCAACGCAATATCAGGTGTTATCTGATCAAAAACGACTTCAACCGGCATTTCACATCGAAGTTTATCAAAATCGCATTCTACGATGTTGCTCATCATCCGAAACCCTTCATCCACGTCGATGAGCGCGAGGGCGTAGGGGACATCTGTCGCAAATTCGGGCGGGGCGGCATCGTATGTGACCGTAAAAGTGTAAATTTTTCCTTTTCCGTTGGATTTTCGCCAGCTCAAACGACGGCCCATGCAGGCTGGGCAAAGTTCTTTCGGATAAAACACGATCTGCCCGCAATCATCGCATTTCTGATAAAGCAACTCGCCTTGTTTGCAACCATCATAAAAGTGCTTGCTCAATTCAGTTACAAGTGGCAGCGGTTTATTGTATTCGCTCATTCTATTGTCCCTCCTTTCCTAAAACACCGACATGAAAGTCCATTCCAATACCCCCGGATGCCGTCTCAATGGCAATATTTGCATTTTGTACCTGTCTTTCCCCCGCCTTGCCCATAATCTGCCTTGCAGCCTCAACCAAAATAGCCATCCCACCTCCGGCACCGGTATGCCCTTGAGCCATCATGGCGCCGTTAGTGGAAACCGGCAGCCTGCCGCCGGGAGAAGTATTCCCGTCTTCTACGAATTTGCCGGCTTTTCCTTTTTCACAAAGCCCCAGCAATTCCATAGAAATCAGAATAAAGGTGGGGAATGCGTCATAAATTTCTGCCACATCAATATCACCGGGACCGATACCGGCCATATGGTATGCACCATCAACAGCAGGTTGCCAGCAGTCAAAATGCGGCTGGGCGGTTACGGTAAAACTGGTGCACCGGGAACCGATCCCAAGAACATATGCCGGAGTATCGGTTAAGTCCCGGGCGTATTCCGAGCTGGTGACAATAAAAGCGGCCGCCCCGTCCGCAAGGATATTCATCATCTTCTTCCTGACCGGAGAAGAAATCATTTTTGACTGCAAAATTTCATCAGCTGTTTTGGGTTTCCGGAGCATGGCATTCGGGTTCAATGCAGCCCATTTTCGGAGGGATTCTACAACACTGGCAATCTGTCTTTCCGTCGTGCCTGTCTCGTACATATACCGCTGTTGGAGAAAGCCGGCCAAAGCGAGCTGGCTGAAGCCGTACGGCATTTCATATTCCTGATTGATCGAGGCTTTTGAAAACATGGAAATTGCTGCGCTTAAATCAAGGCCTGTGCCCATACGATCGCAATGAACCACCAGGACTGCTTTTGACAGACCTGCTGCCACCAGGGCACTTGCTACTTTCAGGGAATTCGCGGAACTCGATCCACCTGACATAACCTGAAAATTGCTTTTGGCGGTTTTACCGAGCCCCAATTCTTCAACAAGCCATGAACAAATAACATTTGTATTGTCCAGGGGATTGCTTACCACGCCGATTGGAATGACCGTGTCGATGTCTTGTTTCGGAATGCCGGCATCAGTGATGGCCATCTCACAAACATCTACTGCCGCTTTGATAAACGATCTATCCGGGAAATGGCCGGTCGGCACTTCGCCAATGCCCACAATGGCTGTTTTTCCGCTTATGCTTTTCATCTTTTCCTCCGAGTATTTTATAAGCCGGTTAAGAATCTGCTAATGATCGTTCGCTGCATTTGAGAGGTTCCTCCGCCAATAGTCCCCATTTTTGCCCCCCAGAGACTGCGGCCAACCGGATACTCCACCATGCAACCATTACCGCCGTGGATTTGAACGGCTTTGTCAGCAACACGGTAGGCAGCTTCGGTGATAAATGTTTTTGCAATGGCGGCATCCATCGAGATATCTTCTCCTTTATCCTTTTTCCAAGCCAATTGATAAACCAGGAGACGGGAGGCCTCGATATCCATCTTCATCTCTGCCAGCATGGCCTGCACAAGCTGAAATTTCCCGATGGGACGGCCAAACTGTTTTCTCGTTTTTGCATATTCAATGCTCATCTTAAGATCGAATTCCATGATGCCGATGTATGGGGCAAATGCCAGCCGTTCCCACCCCAGTGAAAACAGCATGGCCTCAAATCCCCCGTTCTCTTGGCCCAGGAGATTTTTACTAGGGACTCTGCAGTTGTCGAAGAATAATTCGCCGGTAGGTGAATCATGGTTTCCGTATTTTTCTAAAGGTTTGCCGATTTGTAATCCCGGAGTATCTTTTTCGACAATGAACAATGAAATACCGCCTGCCCGATTGGAAATGTCCGTGGACGCAAAGACAACAAACACATCAGCAATGGGGGCATTCGAAATAAATGTCTTTGAGCCGTTTACAAGGTAAAAGTCCCCTTTGTTTTCAGCAGTCGTCTGAAGTCCGGTGGCATCTGAACCGGCATCTGACTCGGTCAAAGCAAATCCGCCGATCCATTCTCCTTTGGCCATGCGCGGTAAGTATTTCTCTTTTTGTTCTTTAGTGCCTAAATCCGCAATCGGCATGGCGGTAAGTAGCATATGGCTTCCCCAAACAACGCTAAGGCCAATGTCTCCGCTTGCACGAGTCAACGCTGTCATTGCGGTCACTGTCGTTGTCGCATCAGCACCATCTCCCCCGTAGGCTTCCGGAATGCTGAGACCGGTTAATCCATAGTCAGCTATTTTTTTCCATATTTCTGCGGAGAAGCCTGTTTTGGCAGCTCGTTCGTTGACATCCGGCAGAATCTCTTTACGAGCGAATTCTTCAACGGATTTTCGAAACATCTCCTGTTCTCTGCTCAGTCTGAAATCCATTCAAATTTCCTTTACCTGTTGTGCTTTTTGTTTTGTGGGCAAGGAAACAGTTGCCTCGCCTTCAATGGTGTTTTCACCTTTTTGGTTCTTAACCATCAGTGTGCAATCCACTAGATTTTCGCCATTTTCCTGATATTTCTTACGGACATTCCCCAAAAACGTCAGGGTGTCCTTGGGCCAAACAATGCCTGTAAATCTCAGTTTGTATCTTTTAATGACGCCGTCGCCTGCCCAATCCGTAATGACGCGGGTCAGCATGCCGCCATGCATCAAACCGTTTGCAAATATGGACGGTAGGCCGATTGATTTTGCGAATTCTTCGTCGTGGTGAATCGGTTGAAAGTCTCCTCCGGCACCAACATATTTGATGATATGTGTTCGTGAGATGATGATCTCAAAAGATGGTAAAGTTTCGGAGTCTTTGACATCTTCAAAATACCTTTGTGCATTTGCATTCATAATTATCTCCGTATTTACAAATATGGGTATGTGGTTTAACTTTGATCGATGAAGACATTTTTACCCACAACAACCCGTCTGTATTCAGAATCGAAATACTCGATAACCATCTCCACGAAGCTCATGGTTCCGCCATGTTTGCTTTTCTTTTCGTAAATTTTTCCTATACTGATTTCCCCTCTCAGCTTTTCGCCTGCACAGACGGGCCTTTCATAAATGAATTCAATCTCCCCATGCACGCTCTTTCCTACATCCATTCCTAAATTCTTTGTCGCTTCCAGGACAAAGTTCTCTGACGGTAGATGGAAAGTAAAAGAAACCGGGAAAGTCGGAGGCATAAGAACATCTGCAAATCCTTTTGAGCGTGCGTATTCACTTTCATAATAGATGGGATTCGGATCACAGATCGCATTGGCAAACTCTTTAATTTTGCCCTTTTCAACCGGAAATTCGAACTCTGATAACTTTTGTCCGGACATTTCTTTTTTGACCATTTTTTAACCTCTCTTTGTGTCTTCTCCGTACGTTCTTGAATGAAGAAGCAAGATTTGAAGAATTAATATTTCATTGTATTTTTTATTTTAGTGTGCATTACTTGTTCAGTAGTAATCACTATTTTTTAAACAAAAAAAATTAAACAGCCTTCTCTGAATTTTGTGCAGATCAGACCTGCATCAAATCAATACCTCCAGTTACCGGTATAGAAGCCCCGGTAATGTAACTACTCATTTCAGATGCCAGAAAAAGGACTGCCTGTGCTACTTCATCAGGCCTGCCAAGTCTTTGCATCGGAATTCGCTTTTTGGCATACCCTTCTACGTTCTCACCTGATAGAACCCTTATCGCTTTGGTGTCAATCAGACCGGGGACCAATGCATTCACGGTAATGCCATATCTGGCTCCTTCAAGAGCAAGACTTCGAGTGAGTCCAATGAGACCTGCCTTGGAAGCTCCATAAGCGGGCTGCGCGTAAGCCCCCATTTGACCCGTAATTGATGAAATATTTATAATTCTGCCCCACTTATTTTTCTGCATACCGTGCCAGACAGCCTGGGCACAATAAAACGAACCAGATAGATTGACCTTTAAAGTTGTGTCCCAGCCTTCCGGATCCTGCTTTTCAATAAAGCCGAAGTTACCCATGATGCCTGCATTGTTAACTAAAATATCTACAGTTCCCAATGTCTTTTCTATTTGATCAACGGCTTCTCGAATCTTATCGGGCTTTGACACATCCAACGGAAATGCGAAACTGTTCCTACCCCTTTGCCGAATCTGATCTGCAGTTGCCTTAGTATTAATTTGCCCCGTTTCTAAAAAATGCCGGGTCAACTGCCCAAACGTTTCGTCATTTGAAATTCTGTCGGCATCGCCCTCAATCAAGAGATCTGTTACCGCAACGTTAGCCCCGGCCTTACCGAGGCAAAGGGCAATAGCTTCGCCCAGACCTCGGGATGCACCTGTAACAAGCGCCACCTTTCCTTTTAGCGGTAGCATTTTTACCTCCTCAGAAACTTGCAATGCGGCTGCCCATAATTGGTTATTTATTTATAGAGTTCATCAATTCTTGTTTCATATTTGCGGATGATAACATTTCGTTTGACTTTTAAGATATTTGTCAGTTCTCCCCCTTCAACGGAAAAGGGTTCGGGCAAAATTTGAAATTTTTTTATCTGTTCTACGCGAGACAATTTCTGATTGACCTCTTTGACATGTGATTCGATCTTTTTCTTTATTAATTCCGATTCCAACAAGCGCCCGTAATCATCACTGCTGATGTCTGATTTTTGGATACTTTGCCTAAGATTTTCTTCCTGTATCGTGATCAGCGCTGTAACGTACTTCTTGCCATCCCCAACCACCACAGCATGTTCTATAAGAGGATTATCCATGAGATAAGATTCTATTTTTGAAGGGGTAATATTCTTGCCACCTGAGGTAATGATGACGTCTTTCTTTCTTCCGGTGATCCATAAAAATCCTTCCTCATCAAAACGGCCCAGATCTCCTGAGTACAGCCATCCATCAACAAATGTCTTTTCAGTTAATTCGGGGTCTTTATAGTATCCTGCAGCCACGTTGTCGCCCTTAATCAGTATCTCACCATCGTCAGCAATATGGACATTAACCAGTGGATAGGGTTTACCTGCTGAGCCGAACCGGATATGATCTTTGGTACAGAAACTGGTCGTTCCATGACCTTCCGTCTGGCCGTATACGTCCTGCAGCCAGATTCCGATAGACATGAAGAAGTTAAGGATTTCTCTTGATGTAGGCGCCCCGCCTGTAACTGTAATCTCGACACGGTCCAGGCCAAGAGATGCCAAAACCTTATCTATCACCAGGCGATGTGCCAAATTATGCTTTAGATAAAGGCTGACACTTATAGGTTCATTATTGTATCGTCGCCAATTGAATTCCTTTCCGACATTCATGGCCCATTCGAAAACCGATCGTTTAGAGGGGGAAAGCTCAGCTTTGAATTTCATCACCCCTTCATACAGCTTTTCCCATACCCGCGGCACTCCTGCCCAAAATGTCGGCCTTATTTCCTTTAGGTCCTCGGCAAACCAATTATAACTCCTCATAAAATAAATGACCGTATCATTATTGAAAAGCGGGGAAAAAAGATTGATGGAACGTTCAGCTACATGTGATAATGGCAAGTATGAACAGGTGATTCTCTGCCGAGTCTTTGTTTGGGTGGTCAAATGAACATTTTTACCGGCAGCGATGCAATTTCTGTGGCTTAGCATGACTGCTTTTGGCGGCCCCGTTGTTCCTGAGGTATAGATAAATGTAGCATTCGTATCAGGCTCGATTTTCAGCCGAATTTCAGCCAAATCATCGTTTGTAATCTTTTCACCATTTTTAAGAAATCTAGCAAGATCAATAATTTTATTTTTGCCAATGTGTGAGTTTCCTTTCAGGAGTATAATGCGATCTACAAAAGGGAGGTTGCTCATGTAGGGTTCTATTCGCCTCCAATACTCCATTTCCTCAATAATAAATAGGCAGCTTTCGGAGTGTCTCAAAATATATTCAATCTGCTCCCCGCTACTTGTTTGATACACCGGCACAGAGACGGCGCCTAAAGTCATAATGGCCATATCCGCAATAAACCATTCGAGGGAATTTGTGCCAATCAAAGCAACTTTTCGCCCTGGTTTTACCCCTTCTGCGATTAGTGCTTTGGCGAATGAATCAACTCGTGATCCATATTCATGCCATGAAACCGCCTGCCAACGCTGATCATACTTGAAAAATAATGCATCCTTGTCCTTGTTCTGCTTAACCTTCTGACTGAATAAATAGCTAATGGTATTTTGAGTCATTTCGGAAATCCTCTATTAAATGAACAAACCATTACAGTAATAATACATATTATTTAATTGATAGCAATCACTAACTTTTGGAGCAAAAAAAACTCGCTTCCCGTCAAAACGGTTCGTTGTCATCAATTAACGGATACTAACTATATATTATCAGTTACTATTGAACTTGACACTTGTCAAGATATTTTTTTGTCAATAAATAGATTTTTAATCGATTATCTAAACCACTGGCACAGTGACCTGTCTTACAATGAAACGCACGCCATTTAAAGCCAGGCATTACATAAAGCGGCTTTTACAATAGAGGCGTCCATCAAACAGACTCGCTGCATTGAACTAAATCACCAATTTTTGTTTCCCCACTAAATCAATCAACCGATTATCACTCAAACAGTTATTTTTAAAAGGTCCGCCATGAACTGATAAAAATTTTCAAATCTAAAGGATTTTGGACTTACAAAGTCTTTGACAGCGACAACGCTGTAGTATTGACTGGCAAATATTGCCGCCAAAAAATTAAGATCCAATTGTGTTTTGATTTTGTCCTTCTCCTTGGCCTTCATTAGAACAGATTCAATATGCTTCTGATGGGCTTGAACAACCCGATGATAAATAGCACGCAACTCGGGGTCATTTTTATAACTGAGCATGTGAACAAGAAACATTGATTTGTCTTGATGCTCTTTAACAAAATCAAAATATATTCGGATTACTCCCTGCAAATAAGAGATTTCATCATCAGGGTTCTGCTTATAAATCTTTTTATTTTCAGAAAACAGGTAATCCACGATTGAATGAAAGCAGGCAATAAAAAGATATTTCTTATTTTTAAAATGTTTATACAAGGTCGGTTCGGAAATACTGGCGGCATTAGCGATTGAAGCTGTTGTGGCAGCTTTATAGCCTTTATTGTTGAAAATACTGATTGCCGCATCCAGTATTTCCCGATGTCTCTGTTCATACAAATGATACTTTTCTTTCGATTTATCTACAATATTCTGAGCCATGTTTTGAGTCTTTCATTTAATAAATTGATAACGGATACAATCATTATGATATCGAATACTAACATTTTAATTAAAAGTCAAGAAAAAATCAATGTCATCCAACTCGAAAATGATGAAATGAATTAACTATCGTAGACCCAACTTGCCTTTATAAGTTCATTTTAATGGGTTCCTTGTCATTATCCAGCCTTTCAACTCCTCATGCGAAAATTATGCTGACACAAGATGCTGCGCTTTCGGTTTTTATCGGAATCTCAATTTAATGCCGACACGAAAAGGCGGGGGCATCGAAAAACATTGTTTAAAGTCTTTATTCGATGCTCTGGAGCACTACGGCTATCAATGAGATCTGGATTTTCCGTCAGCTTAATGAATAATACCGCTCCCATTCTGCCATTTTCAAAGTGTGTCTTTGATGGCGAAAAATAAAACAACGTCGAACAGTGTGTTTATTTTGGTCCCTGCATGAGGGGCCTCTGCCTCTTGGTCAGATCATCAGTGGCAGATTGTATCGGAATTATCAGGATAGTAATATTGTAATCTATTACAGAACCTTATATCCCATACGCTACCCCTCATTCCCTCTGCCCAACTCCGTCACAAATTCCCCTTAACAGCAATGCTGGCAGTGGTTTAAAATACCCGGAAAATCAGGCAAAATTTCATGCTTAATGAAGCAGGAAGCCGGTTTCCGTACGGAAATTTAGTGTTCAATCGATTGAAAGCATCCTGGGCAAATGAAATATGCGGTAACATATCATTGCTCTTTAATTTCTATTTTTATTTCAAAGCCTTCATGGCCTGATAGTATCCGTTGAAGATCCGCCATAGTGATTTTGTTTCCGTCAACTTGCAGCACCACCTCTTCATCATCAGTTGAATAATCGATTATCCCAACCAATTTATCGTGGGTAAGCTCAGGCAATTTGTCTGTATGGTCGATGTATTTGGTGGCAAGCCGTTCACGAATTGTATCCCGGATTTCACCAAGAGCAAGATATGGATTTACCGGGGAGAATTTTGTGAACGTGTAACCCAATCGGTTTTTCCTGGATTTCTTTGTTTCTTCCGCCTGTATAAAAAATCCGGCTGGCGTCTCTTCAGCTGTAATTTTAAATGTGATTATCCTGCCATCAGCAGCTTTGTAGGACTCTTCCATTGGAAAATCCTTTTCCCATATTTCCGTTTGGCCAGAATCATTGAGATTCATTTTAGGCTTAACCCCCCTCATTTATGCTATTCAGTTTTGGGAGCATTTTTTTGGTGAATGGTGAATCTTGAAAGAACATATTTCAATTCCAAGGTTCCGGTACAGGTGAAAAACTCTGGCAGTTGGGGGTGTTGGAAAATTTTGGTAAAATAACGATGCCGGTATCGGTTTCAGAAAACCCATTGCTCTATCGTATTGATATGAATAGCATAAAAACCCATTAAAATTCAAGGCTTTTACCTTGGGGATGAATCCTTCAAAGGGGTGTTTGTGAATTTTTATCGTTTAATCGAGTAAACAGTGAATGGCGTTTTGAATTTGCCGGGCAGGAGATGGAAAAGGTTCAGAAACAAAAAACCCCGGCGGAAGGGGAGGCCACCGGGGTTTTTATGGGAGGTGAGGAGGGGCACCGACCAAGCTCACTGGTGGCTATGGAGCGCAGCGGGATAGCTATCCAGTGCAGCGCTTTGTTATGAGCTGAATGTCATTAATAACTCTGGATGACCGGTTTGCTCATCAATCTGTTCTCTCTCAGCTACAAAACCACATTTTTTGTAGAATTCAACACTTTTGTAATTTTGTTTGTAAACAGTAAGCTCCAGTTTGCTGCGGATTTCTTTGGCTTTTTTCATGAGTGCCATACCAATACCTGCACCTTGATAAGGTGGGGATATGAAGATTGCTGTTAATGTATTTTTATACAGAGAGAAAAATCCTTTTATTGTTTCATTTTCTTCATATACAAACGTTTCTGAGGCAGGAATGTAGATTTCTCGAATGTCTTTAACTTTTGATTCCCAAAACTCACTATTTACAAAATCATGCGCTTTTATTGAAGCTTCAAGCCAAATTTTGATCACTTGATCAATGTCCGGTTTTTTGAATTTTCTTATCATGCTTTTTTTGCTTATAATATGAAATAAGTAACCTGTTATTCGCTATCAATTTCTGATGTGGCTAATTTCATTATCACGGTTGGCATTCCTGCTGGATTTAGTCCGCCATCCTTAAGATCTGTAAAGCCTAAATCTATATATAGCTTCCTTGCAGGCTTTCCTTCAGGAACTGTTTCATCAAATGTCTGTACAAATATGCCTTCTTTAGGATTCAGCTCACTAATTGCGAATTTAAGCAACTGGCGGCCAAGTCCCATTCCGCGGCACTGTTTTGAAACTGCAAACCATAATATTTCATTTGCCTCTTTTGAGATGATAATACCACCTTTTAAGTATCTCTCCTTTTCATTCAAATTTGATCGAATACAAAAAGCTGTTTCGCATATAATTGCTTGCTTTAAAGCTCCTTGAAATGCTTCTTCATCAGCCATGGGTCCGAATAATGGCTCGACTTCTTTTACCAGCACAATCCATGAATCAAAATCTATCGGTTTTGAACAACCGACATCTATCTCATTTTTTATACCTTTGTATTTACTCATAACTATAAATTTTCAAGCTGATACTTGTTGCCTCTTTTGGCTTGCGCCATAAGAGAAAGGCTTTATAGAAAAATAATTTAATAGTCAAGGAGGAAACCGCAGGAAAAAACAACCCCTTTGGCAGGGTGCGGCTTTAAGCCCGGCTACTGCAAACCATTTCACTTCCCGTCCCTTGCTCCTTTAAATAATCACAGATTTGATCCGTACTCAGGATATGAGCAAAGCCAAAGGCCAGATTTTTCAGGCTGGCCAGATGTAGCTCCTCATTTACCGTTGCAGTGGCGTCTCCTGCAAAAAAGACCCTGTAGTCCCGGACAAAAGCATCTCTTGCCGTGGTTTCACAACAACAATTGGTCAGGGCACCCGTAATAATCAATTCCTCGATCTTGATGGATCGCAAACTTTCGTCAAGTGTTGTGCCGTGGAAAGCATTATATCTGTTTTTATCAAGAACGGCATCATAATCACCCGGTTGAATAGCCTTTATCAATTCCCAGTCTTTAGAGCCATACTCGATACAATCCCCCCACCATTGATATAGCATGCCGCCGTCCTTTGATATATCGCTGTGGCCGTGGCGGGTAAATATTATCCGCATATTCCTTGAGCGGCAGGCTTCGATAATTGAAATAACGTTGCCGATAATCGGGGATGCAATGGATTGGAAATACTGCTGCATGTCAATGACCAGTAGCGCACACTTGGCAGGACGGGGTTTTGCCTCCCGAATGTTGTAGTGGGAAATTTCTTTGAAACAATCCATCTTTACCGCCTTTTGAATATGAATGAAGTTACATCCCGGGTACAATCTCCCGTATATGGAAAATTGGAATGTATCTTGGGTGTTTAATCGATTGAACGGTAGGCGCGGTTTTTGCGGGTAAACAGATTCTCTATTATTTTTTCCGGGTCAAATGATTCATATCCGGCTGCTGTAAATCCTTCGGCAAGATCGTTTAGCACGCCATTGTTAACGCCAGGCCATTTAAAAAGTGTGCCAATAGTTTCCGGATTGTTGAGGTCTTCGGGCTGTTCGAGCAGCTCCTCCCCTATGCATCTTCTAATGGCTTTTTCGGTACGGGCGGAGATGTATTCGATGAAGGGATAATAAAAGGCCTGTTCTCTGAAAAGGCATTCCTTGCGGTATTTCTGAACTGTATTCTGGTATGAAAGCCCGGCCTGTGCTGCAATCTTCTGATAAGACTTGCCCTGTTGCCGCAGCCTGAAGATGGTTTCGGCTTGTTTTTTGGCTTCTTTTGTTCTGTATCTGTTCATTATAGCAATGCCTTGGTGGTAAAAGATCAGCCGAAAGACAGCTTGTCTGGAGGCTGGGGCCTGCCGAAAAGAAAGCCCTGGGCGTAATCGCAGTTAAGCTCCCGCAGAATACGGGCTTGTTCTTCTGTTTCAACCCCTTCGGCCAACACCTCTTTTCCCAGATTATGGGCCATGGTTACAATCGTATTTGCCAAAGTGATATTCTGGCTGTTTTCCGGTATGTCGTATATGAAATACCGGTCTATTTTTATGGTGTCAATGGCAAGCCGCTGTAAATAGCTCAAAGATGAATAGCCCTTGCCGAAATCATCCAGGGAGACCTTTATTCCCCAACCGGCCAACTCTTCCAGGATCTTTGAAGCGCCTGATACATCCTGCATCACTGTAGATTCAGTTATTTCCATGCCCAGGTAATGAGGATCAATCCCGGTTTCATCCAGAGCCTCTTTGGTTGTTTTAATGAGATCCAGGCTGTCAAAGTGCTCGGCTGATAAGTTAACCGATACCGCCATGGACAGGCCTTGCTTGTGCCAGTCCCTGATTTGATTGCACACAGTGCTGATAAGCCACCTGGTTACAGGTACAATCAAACCTGTTTTTTCCAGAAGGGGTATAAAATCCTGCGGAGAAATAAGTCCTTTTTCCGGATGATGCCAGCGGATCAGGGCCTCCATGCCTATGATACGGCGATCTTTTAAGGAAACCTGGGGCTGATAAAAGATGGCAAGCTCATTGTTTTCAAGAGCTCTTTTTAATTCATGCTCAAGGAAAAATTCCCTGGAGATCCGGTCTTCCTGCTCTGCCATAAACCCTTTGACTCTGTTTGCGCCGCCGTTCTGGGCCTCACTCATTGCCATGCCGGACTGTTTTAACAACGTGTCCAGATCCCTGCTATTATCGGGAAACACAGTGTAGCCCATGCTGATTTCCGGATATATTCCGGCACTGGATAACGCGAAGGGTTCGGCCAGGGTTTGAAGCAACCTTTCTGCAACCGTTTGAACCTTTTCAGCAAGTTCGATATTTTCCAACAGGACCATAAACTCATCTTCTCCCGTGCGTGCCACAGTATCTGCTTCACGGAGAAAGTTGCTGATCCTGCCTGCTGTTTCCTGAATCAGATTGTCTCTTGCCAGCGGGCCCAAGGTGTTATTGATGTCCTTTAGCCTGTTGACGGCCACGGTCATGACGCCAAGCTTGTGGGAAAAACGTTTTGCCCGGGCCATGGCTTTCTGTACCCGGTCTTTTAATAATTCCTGATTGGGAAGGCCGGTGAGTTCATCAAAATAGGCCAGGTATTGAATTCTTTTTTCAGCATGCTTTTGCTTGGTTGTATCATGGAACATCAGCATGTATGAACCGTCAGGGTCAAAGTCCTGCAGTTGCCTTAAAGCTGTTTGGACGGAGATGAAGTCTCCGTTTTTTTTCTGAAGCCTTCGCTCAATGGCAAAGGGTGCTTCAGGGACATTTTCTTTCGGGTTAACAGATCCGGGATCTTGCGGAGGAATAAGATCCCTTGCGCTTAGCCCGGTTATTTCCCCGTACGTGTAGCCAAGGATTTTTAAGGCCTCGTTATTGGCATCCAGGATATTATGTTCCATATCGCTTACAATTATACCGCACGGGGCCTGTTTAAAAACCAGGTGGTATCTATGCTCCCTTTGCCAGCGCATTATTACTCCCGCCAATGTGTTGGAGACCGCATGAAGGAAAACTTCTTCGCTTTCCTTTCTTTGGTGCCCTTGTTTTAAGCACAGCACTATAACAGCAAAAACCTTTTTTCCGCAAACAATCGGCACGCAGTAATGTCCGTGTGGCATCATGCCTTTATAAGCGATTGTATGCTGGCAATCCGCTTGCCCGACATAAACCGGTTCTTTCGGGAATGCCGCTTGTCCGCACAAACACTTTGAAAATGGTACTTTTGTCCAAGCCTTTCTTGATTCTTTCGGGAAATTTTTATGTGCTGCTAAAACCAGTTTATCGGGTTTTCCTGCAATAAAGATCCCGGCCATGGGTTCTGTTTCAATGCAGGGTGAGGAAAGGATGATTTCTATTGACTCCTGCAGAATTTCTTTTAGGGAGGTGTCTTTCAGGGAAAGCTGGAGAAAAGAGTTGATGGTTTTTTGAAATTGATAAAGCCGTTGCAGCCTTGCCAGTTTAATCCGGCAAGTATTATTCTGTGTCATTTTATTTGTCCTGGTTAAATATACGGGGATTGAAAAGGACGCTGGCTTGACATCACACAGGCGGGGTGAATTTACCACTCAATGGTTCCGCAATATTTTGTGCAAATACGGTGAAGATAATTTGCAGCAAAGGCACACAGCTACTATTATATGCTGGTAGAATACCCCGGGTTATTTGCACTTATAATCCGATAACAATAATTGCGGCCCAAACCAGCACGACAAATAATGCAGCCAGATACATATGAAAAGCTTTTTTAGACATTGCATACTCCTTCTTTAAGCGGTTTTTTTCAGATGAAGTCTCAAATCCGTGGCCTCCCTTCCCGAGACTTCAGCCGGTAAAATTATTCTGTGCTTTTAAAATTTCTTGATTCTGTTGACAGTCAGTGACGTTTTCCTCCTGAATTGTTTCGTTGGAGCTGTTGGTTGTTTTGTTGTCATGGGCGTTTCGATGCTCATGCTTGCGGCGATTTGAGTTATCCGGGCAGTAGTTTTTTTCCAGATAATCCCGGTTAACTCTGGCATCGATCCAGTCAACGGCGCTGATGCCGGTGACTTTTTCGAGGCGCTTGGAGACTCGCCAGGAAGGGCGTTTTTGGCCGGATAAGATCAAGCTTAAAAATGGAAGGCTAATTTTTGCCCTTTTTGCGATTATAGTTTGGAGGCCTTTTTTCATGATTCAAAACTTATCTAATGGAAAAGTTTGCGTCAAGAACTTTTCACAGAGAAAACTTATTTTTTTTGAGTTTTTCTTTTCCACAGGTTAAGAAAAAGTATGGAAAAGCCTGATATCACTTATTCTTGGTTTCACGAAGCTCTGAAATACATTCGCAAAAAAAAGGGAAGAGGCTTTCAAGTAACTCTGGCTCTCGAAACCGGTTTAGAGGAGGGGTCTATTTCGTCCATTATTTCAGGGAGAAAAAGAGCGTCCTTTGATACTCAGGTGAAAATAGCCGCAGCTGCTGAAATGGATTATCCTGAGTTTTTAATGTTTGGAAAGCAGTTGTTTGAGGGTAAGCCTGTACAAATACCCAAATTGCCTCAGCAAAAACTCATTGTCGATGTCATAGACGGCTTTGAAAAAATAAACCTGGAAGAACACGCCGAGCATTATCGGGGCATCCCTCTCTATGAATCCGGTAAGCTTGCTCCAGGAGCAGGTGGGTATTCATTCGATGAAAAACCGGCTTCAACGACGGTTGTCTATCAGTCGGAAATTCAAAACAGGATCAAGCATGACCTGAGGGCCTTGCGGATAAAAGGGGATTCAATGTGGGCCCCGGATACCGGAAGGGGCGGTAGTGATTGTTGATCTCAATGACAAAAAATTTGTGGACCGGCAGATCTATGTCGTGCGTGATCCAAACTCGGAGCCGCCAACAGCTATAGTCAGACGCATCTGCAAAGCAGACCAGAAACACTTTAAAGGCTTGGCCCTTGTCAGCGAAAACCCTGAATATTTACCCGAAATGACGGAGCTTGACTGGCACGAACTTATAGTGGGCCGGGCGGTTTGGTTGTGGAGAAGCCTGGAAAATGCCTAAAGTAAAGCAGCTGTCAGCATCGTAACATAGACATCTTTTCCCTACTTACCTTTAATCCCAAAAACCCAAAAATCCATTCTTGACACATGTTCAAAGTCTTATATCGCTGTCATCGAAATTCTGGAGATTGAGCGCAAATACACGAAAAACGCTTCAAAAACGAAAGGTGGTGATAGCAAAAAGGCTGAAACAAAAAAGGTAAAGCCATGTGTATCAGCTCCAAAGAAGGAATGGAGGATATGACATGGCGAAAAAGAAATTAAATCATCATCTCTATCAGGACAGTGGCAGCCAGGTTTGGTATTTCCAGAAAAAGGTCAAGGGCTTTGACAAGCCCTATAAATTTTCTCTGGAAACCACTTCGGTTACAGAGGCAAGGCGTAAGCGGGATGAGTATCTCAAAGAAATTGAGTATCACGGATATCTCCCGACTGTAGAGCCGGAAAAACCGGAACCATCGAATACGACAAAGGTTTTTGGTGAAGTGGCACAGGAGTGGGCGGAAATAACAAAAACGAAAGTGGCTGAAACGACTTTTCACGCTTATAAAAAGGCCATGAACACCCACGTCCTTCCATATTTCGGCAATATGCCCATTGATGGAATTACAAGCCTGGACATTGAAAAATTTCTAAGCAACCTGAAATGTTCCCCCAAGACCAAGATAAATATCTATACGCCGTTTAAGGGTGTTATGGGGTTTGCCAAAAAACATAAAATTATCAGCTCAGACCCCACAGTTGATGTTGATCCCATACGGGAAAGAAAATCCCAGAAGATCGTGCATCCCCCGCTTAGTTTGGAGGAGATCCATAAGTTTCTTGAGAATGTTGATGAATTCTGGAAGCCATTGTTCATTTTCATGTTTTTTTCAGGCGTCAGGATAAGCGAGGCAGCCGGTTTGAAGTGGAAACGGGTGGATTTAAAAAATGGAGTGGTTCAGATCCATCGCAGTCTTGTTTTTGTTGGTGATAAACAATTTTATAAGGCCACGAAAACAGACGGATCTCATAGAGAGGTCAGAATTCCACAGCCGGTTGTCGATGCTTTGCTGGAGCAAAGGAAACGGACATATAAAGGCAATCCAGAGAATTTTGTATTCCTGAATTCAATCGGACAAAATATTCACCGGCATACCCTGAATAAAAATGTTATCAGGCCGACGCTGAAGAAAGCCGGTCTTTCTCTAAACAGAAGCATAAAGGATACACGGGCTTCATATATCACAAACTGCCTGGACAACGGCGAGCGTATGAGTTTTATCATACGGCAGGTCGGGCACACCAACACCAATATGCTGGTCAAGCATTATTACCGGTGGATGGAAGCCCCTAATGACGGGGAGAAACTGGTGGAAGCCTGGAATTCTACCAGGAAAGTACCAGAGCCAGCGAAGGCTAAAAAATAAGTTGCTGTAATTACTCAAAATAAATGGTGGAGGCGGCGGGAGTCGAACCCGCGTCCGGAAACATTCCACAACGGCATCTACATGCTTAGTCTGAATTTTAAATTTCGCTATTTGCGGCTCCTTCAGACAGGATACGCAAACCGCAAGTCTGTTTGGTGTTTCGCCTGAACGGGAACAGGCAACCCGTATCGGCTATCCTGCTAGTCGACGCCCTTTCCGGGCCCGCAGGAAAAAACCCGGAAGGACGGTAGCCGTCTTAAGCGGCTACAGCGTAGTTATAATCGTCTGCTTTTATATTTAAGCACCGCCTGTTTTACGAGTCAGCGGAACTCGGCATGCAACCATTGCTTCCATGCCCCCGTCGAAGCCGTTTCGCCCCCATAGTTACAAGGCGTGTTTTTCGGCAGGGTGGTGCTGGTTATCTGTAAAATAAGCGGTCCTGCCTGTATTGTCAACCATTGGTTTCTGCATTTTCATGCCCGGGTGCGTATCTTTGTTCGATCAAAGGCAAAACAGCGCTGGCTTGAAAAAACAGCGCCGTTTTTGCGGTGTTACCTTGCGTGTTTTTTGGCCCGGTCCATTTCGCGCTTGATCTCGCGTTCCTTGATGGCGTCGCGCTTGTCGTACTGGCGTTTTCCCTTGGCCAGGGCCATGACCACTTTGGCCTTGCCGTCTCTGAAATACACCCGCAGTGGAACCAGGGTGTGGCCCTTTTCCTTGATTTTGCCGTAAAGCCGCTTTAATTCGGATTTGTGCATGAGCAGCTTTCTGGGCCGCTCCGGTTCGTGGTTGTCATAATAGGCAAACGGGTAGGGCCCGATATGCATCTGGTGGAGCCAGAGTTCGCCGTTTTGAAATTTGCCGTAGGAGTCCTTGAGATTGGCCCGGCCCTGGCGCAGGGATTTGACCTCTGTGCCCTGCAAAACCATCCCGGCCTCGAATTCATCCAGGATGAAAAATTCGTGCCTGGCTTTTCGGTTTTCTGTAACGATTTTGACGTGGTCTTGATTCATGAATGACTTTCTGTTTAAACTGAAAAATGGTTCACTGGACAGAATTCGGTTATTTGCCGTAAATGTCTTCGTTTAGCAATTCGCCGTATGCGTCCATGATGATCCGCTCCATGTCTTGCACCGAGGATTGCTGTAAAAGCGTGTCCATGAGTTTTTTCACCTCGGAGACGTTGATTTTGCGGATGAGGTTTTTGATCTTGGGTATGGATTGGGGGGCCATGCTCAGCTCTTCAATCCCCATGCCCATGAGAATGGGAAGATGCATGGGTTCTGCGGCCATTTCCCCGCACATGTAGGTTTTTTTGCCCTTATGTCGGCCCGCATCCACAACGTGGCGGATCAGCCGGATTACGGCCGGGTGCATGGGGCTGTAGAGGTGGGCCACGTGGCGGTTGCCCCGGTCAATGGCCAGGGTGTACTGCACAAGATCGTTGGTGCCGATGCTGAAAAAATCCACCATGTCGGCCAGCAGGTCGGCCATGACAGCAGCAGAGGGGATTTCGATCATAATGCCCACTTCAATGTCCCGGTTGTGCTCAAGGCCTTCCTGCTCAAGCTCTGCTGCGGCCTGGTTCAGGATCCGGATGCATTCGGTGATTTCTTCTGCCCCGGATATCATGGGCAGCAGCAGGCGGACATAACCGTGGGCCGCGGCCCTTAAAATCGCCCGGAGCTGGGTTTTAAAAATTTCCGGGTTTTTGAGGCAAAACCGGATGGCCCGCAGGCCCAGTGCCGGATTGGCTTCTTCCGGGGAGGGCATGCTCTCTATTTCCTTGTCCCCGTTGATATCCAGGGTGCGGATGGTCACCGGCAAAGGTGACATGAGCTCCACGACTTCCTTGTACTGATCAAAGAGTTCCTGCTCTCCGGGGAAATCAATTCTCGACAAATACAGAAATTCGGTTCTGAAAAGACCGATACCGTCTCCGCCATGGTCCTTGACCGCCACGACCTCCTCGGGCAGCTCAATGTTGCCCATGATCCTGAAATGCTGGCCGTCTGCAGAGGTGGCCGGCAGCTCACCCCTGCGCACCACTTCCTTTTTATACGCTTCGTACCTGCGGGAAAGCTCTTCGTAGCGGACCAGGGTTTCTTCTTCAGGGTTGATAATCACAAGGCCTTCATTGCCGTCAACAATGATCAAATCCTCGTTTTTGATCAGGGCCGTGGCCCGTTCCAAGCCCAGCACCGCAGGAATTTCCAGTGTGCGGGCGATGATGCTGGTATGAGAGGTCTTCCCGCCCCGGTCGGTGATAAAGCCCATGACCCGGTCGAGCTGGATCTGGCTGGTTTCAGCCGGGGAAAGATTGTTGGCCACAAGAATCACGCGCTTGTTGATCCCGGAGATATCCACGTCCACCGCCCCCATCAAATGCCGCAGGATACGGTCGCACACATGCTCAATGTCTGCGGCCCGGGCCTGCAGGTAGGGATCGGATATTTTTTTAAACACACTTTTGGCTGTGGACGAGGCCTTTTTCAGGGCCCATTCCGCATTGATCTGTTCGTTTTTGATCAGCTCAATGGTTTTGCCGTACAGCATTTTGTCCTTGTGCAGCAGCAGGTGGGTCTCCAGGATATAGGCATGCTGGCGCAGGTCTTCCGGAATGTCTTCAATAATGCCGGAAAGTTCGTTTTTGGCCTTGTTGACGGCGCCCTTGAAGCGCTTGAGTTCCTTGTCGACATCCTTGTTGTCGATATTATAGCGTTCAATAACATCAACGCCCTCCCGGTCCACCAGGTATGCCTTGCCGATGCAGATGCCCTGGGAGCCGCTGATGCCGCGGAGAACGATTTCTTCTGTGGGTTCTGTTGTCATAATAAGAGTGATTACTCCTCAAAGCCGTCTTCAAATAACTTGCTGATTTCTTGTAGAATTTCGTTGTCTGAGGAATTTTCTATTCTCAGGGTGATCCGGGAGTCCTTGGTGCCGGAAATTGAGAGAATATCAATGATGCTTGTGGCATCGACTTCTTCGTCGTCCTTGATCAGCCAGACGCCGGATTCGGCTTTCATGGCAAGCCTTGCAATCATGGCTGCAGGCCTGGCATGCAGGCCGAGTTCATTGATAACGGTGACGGTTTTTGTCAAGTGATTGTCCAAATGATTCATATTGTTGATAATTTGTTAATATTATTTTATAATTTTAACACGTTGCCCTTTATCCTGTCAACTAAATCATTGCCGGATATCGCCTGAACCGGGTGTTTAAACAATTGACAACCCATAGCCGGATTGCTACTAAAGCCGAATGCTTATCATTTAGAAGAAAGGTCTGGACATGGAAAAGCAGCACATAGTCGAAGATATCAAGCTAACTGAAGCCTGGCGGCTGTTTAAGATCATGGGGGAATTTGTCGATGGTGTCGAGGCCTTATATGACCTTGGCCCGGCTGTGAGCATATTTGGCTCTGCCCGGATGACAGCCGACAACCCCTATTATCAGAAAGCAATGGAACTGGCCGGAATACTTGCGCAAAACGGTTTTGCCGTGATCACCGGCGGCGGCGGCGGGATCATGGAAGCGGCCAACAAGGGCGCGGCAGGCAAGGGCGGCGAATCCGTGGGATTAAACATCAAGTTGCCCAGGGAGCAGGTGCCCAATGAATTTGCCAATATTCAGGTGGAATTCAAGTATTTTTTCGTCCGCAAGGTTATGTTTGTCAAGTACGCGTCCGCCTATGTGATCATGCCCGGGGGCTTTGGCACACTCGATGAGCTGTTTGAGGCCGTCACCCTGATCCAGACCGACCGGATCGCGCCCCTGCCGGTGATTTTGTTCGGCCGGGACTACTGGAGTGGTCTGGTGGAATGGATCAAAGATCAGCTTCTGTCCCATCAGACGATTTCGCCCGGAGATCTTGACATTATTCATTTGACAGATGACCCTGCCGAGGTCCTGGAGATTGTCCGGCAGGGCATACAGATCCAGCATCCGTGATGGAAACCGGCCACCATATTTGGTTTGCCGACAGCCGGGAAATGGATTTTCTGGCCGATCAGAGCGTGGAATTGGTGGTGACCTCCCCGCCTTATCCCATGATCGGGATGTGGGATGAAACCTTTTCGCACCTGGAGCCGGCCGTTGCCCAAAGCCTGGAAGCCGGAAACGGGTGGGGTGCTTTTGAGCAGATGCACCAAGTGCTGGACTCTGTCTGGCAGGAGGTGTGCCGGGTGCTTGCGCCGGGCGGGTTTGCCTGTATCAATATCGGTGATGCCGTGCGCAAAATCAGCGATATTTTTTCTTTGTATCCCAATCATTCCCGGATAATGCAGGCCTTTATAACATTGGGCATGTATCCGTTGCCAGCGGTGCTGTGGCGCAAGCAGACAAACGCGCCCAACAAGTTCATGGGCTCTGGCATGCTGCCGGCCGGGGCTTACGTGACGTTGGAGCATGAATACGTGCTGATTTTCAGAAAAGGGGCCAAGCGGGATTTTAACGGCGCGGATCAGCGTCTGTACCGCCAGCAGAGCGCCTATTTCTGGGAGGAGCGCAACCAGTGGTTCTCGGATATCTGGTTTGATCTCAAGGGAACCCGACAGGACCTGGTGGAAAAAAATCTTCGCAAGCGAAGCGGCGCGTTTCCGTTTGCGCTGCCCTACCGGCTGATCAGCATGTATTCCGTGGCCGGAGACACTGTGCTCGATCCCTTTGCCGGCACCGGCACCACCCTGTTTGCAGCCATGGCCGCAGCCAGAAACAGCGCGGGCGTGGAAATGGAAAAGGATTTTTATCCGGTCATGGAAAAAAAGAGCCGGGAGATCCCGGATTTTGCAAGACAGGTGATTGACGACCGGCTCCGTGCGCACATGGATTTTGCAGCTGCGAAAAAGGCCGATGGCAAGCCCTTGAAATACATGAATGCGCATTACGGTTTTCCAGTGATGACCCGTCAGGAAAACACCCTGCGATTTTTTTACCCGCACAAAGTGCACGTGCCGGAGCCGGGGCGTTTTGTGGTCGGCTATAATGACGCCCCACCTGCCGGCCTCTTCAATGGCGGGCACGCCGAATCCGCTCAAACACCGGAAAAACCTGAACCGTCGGCCCCGGTTCAGAAAAGCCTGTTTTAAGGCCTGCTGTAATGAATGTGATATTTTTTGCCATTGTGATGATCGCGTTTTTGTTTGCCGCCGTCCGCCAGCTATTGGGCGGCCCGCAAACCGGGGATGCCATGCCCATCGAGGCCTTGTCCCGGTCCGTGGTGGACTCGGCGGCCGGTGCGGTGGAACTGGCCATCGGCCTGATCGGGGTGATGACTCTGTTTCTGGGCCTGATGAAGGTGGCGGAAAAGGGCGGTCTTTTAAATGTCATGTCCCGTCTGCTGCGGCCGGTGATGGTAAGGCTGTTTCCGGATGTGCCCGCGGATCATCCGGCCATGGGCGCCATGATCTTAAACATGTCTGCAAACGCCCTGGGTCTGGGAAACGCGGCCACCCCCTTTGGCATCCGGGCCATGCAGGAACTCGACAAGCTCAACTCCGAGAAGGGCACGGCCACCAATGCCATGGCCCTTTTTCTGGCCATCAACACTTCAAGCATCACCCTGCTGCCCACCGGTGTGATCGCCCTGCGGGCCTCTGCGGGCTCCGGAGACCCGGCCGGAATCCTGCCCACCACCCTGTTTGCCACCCTGGGCTCCACGCTGGTGGCCATCACCGCAACCAAGCTCTACCAGCGGTTTTCATCCCCGGCCCCGGCTGTTTTGACAGGCGCGGCAGCCGCAGATCCCACAGGGGATGTTTCCGAACGCACCAGAGCCGGAGAAGAACATGCCCTGAATCAGAATTCAGATCCGGATTCGGATCTGAATCCCGGGCACGAATATGCCCACATGCTGGCATCGGCCTCAGCGGGCTATCCCGGTTGGGTGAGCCTGACGGTGCTTTGCTGCGTGCTCGCCATCATCCCGCTGGCCATTGTCTACGGCACCGTGATTTCTCCCTGGATTATCCCCGGGCTGGTGGCGGGTTTTCTTGCTTATGGCATGATCCGGGGTGTTCGGGTCTATGAGGTGTTTGTGGAGGGGGCAAAAGAGGGTTTTTATGTGGCAGTCAAAATTATTCCCTACCTGGTGGCCATCCTGGTGGCAGTGGGAATGTTCCGGGCGTCCGGGGCTTTGGAGGCCATGGTGGGCATGTTGGGGCCGGTGACGGCAAAAATCGGGCTCCCGGCAGAAGCCCTGCCAATGGCACTGCTGCGGCCCCTTTCAGGCTCCGGGGCCTACGGGGTGCTGGCTTCGATCATCAATGACCCGGCAGTGGGGCCGGATTCCTATATCGGCTATCTGGTCTCCACCTTTCAGGGCTCCACAGAGACCACGTTTTACGTGCTGGCGGTTTATTTCGGGGCCGTGCAGGTGCGGAGGGTGCGCCATACCATGGCCGCGGCCCTGACCGCAGATGCGGCCGGCATTATGTTTGCCGTGCTGGCCTGCACCCTGCTGCTGGCGTAAAAACGCCCTTTATTGCTGGCTCACCTTCAGGGTGCGGATCCGGTTGATGGCACCTGCGATGTCAATGGCGCGGATTGCCGCAAGATCGCCGGTGACAAAGGGGGTGAGCACATCCAGTCCGTTTTTTTCAATATCGGCAATCACTTTTTCAGCCACTTCCCGCAGGGATCGGCGGCCGTCCATAAAGCCCGTGGCATGATAGACGGCATGGGCCAGGGCCCGGGTCTGGGAAGGATCCACGATTTGTTCCAGATCGCTTAAATCCACGTTTGTCTCGCCCAGCAGGATTTCGCGGACCCCTCTGCCGGCGATTTTCATCTTTTTGTTGCGGCGGTACACGGATATGCTTTGGGCTTGGGGAATGCGGGCGGCAATCCGTCCGAATTGCGTTCCGCCCTCGGCCTGCCGCCCGGCGGAGTCGCTTTGGGCGATTTGTCCGGCCGCATCTGTTGCATCCCCTGGCAGGTATTCGGTCATCCGGATCACATGGTCGGCCACGCTGAAGTAATCGCCTGAGCCGCCCATGACCAGCACCGTGGAAACCCCTTTTTCGGTGTAGAGCTGGCGCACCTTGTCGATAAACGGGGTGATGGGCTCGCCTTGCTTGGCCACCAGCTGCTGCATCCGGCGGTCCCGGATCATGAAGTTGGTGGCCGATGTGTCCTCGTCCAGCAGGATGGCTTCGGCCCCGGCTTCCACGGCCTCTATGATGTTGGCTGCCTGGGAGGTGCTGCCGCTGGCGTTTTGGGTGGAAAACCGGGCTGTGTCCTTTTGCAGGGGCAGGTTGCTGATAAATGAGGAAATATCGGTTTGTGCAATGCTTCTGCCGTCGCAGGCCCGGATTTTGACCGCGTTTTTCACTGTTACGGCAAACTGTCTGCCGTCATCCGGTACATGGTTGTAAATTCCGCGTTCAAGGGCATGGAGCAGGGTGGATTTGCCGTGATATCCCCCGCCCACAATCAGGCTGATGCCGCGAAAAATGCCCATACCGGCGATTTTTCCGGCATTAGGCAGATCCAGGGTGACCCGGTAGGTGTCATCAGAGGCAAATCGCACCGCACCGGGATCATCCAGGGGGCGGTCGTCGATTCCGCTTCTGCGGGGCAGCAGACTGTTGTCTGCAATAAATGCGATCAGGCCTTTTTCCAAAAGCATGGCCCGGGCCGCGTCCGCGTCTTCCGCGGTTTCGATGTGCCGGTAGACGGCCTTTGGGTCCAGGGCGGAGAAAAACAGGGACGTGCTGACAATCTCCGGCAGCTCGGAAAAAAACATGGCCTCTGCGTCCCGGCCGGCGATTTTTCTGCCCAATGCCGGAAGCCCCATGAAAAATCGGGCTTCCACAAAATCGTCATTGATCAGAAATGCGCTTCGCTCAAGGATCTGCTGACCGGGCCGGTCAATGGTGATGGCCCCGCCTTTGCCGCTGCCCCGGCTCCCCTTTGACAGCCGCCGGCTCTGCTGTGAAAACCGCCGGGTTAAAAAATCGCCAAGGGCGATGGTGCGGCTTTTGTTTTTGGTGGTGTCTTTGGCAAATCCCGAATCCCCGCGTCTGACACGCACGCGCAGACGCGACGGGGCGGCATACGGATCTCCCTGCACGTGATCGATGTATAGGGCAAATTTCTTGAAATCATAGCCGCCCGCAATGTCCTTGTAGGCCTTATAACCCTTGCCGTCAATGCGCCTGAGCTGGTCGCGCAGCGCATCCGCCGGTTTTACTCCCATCTGTCTCCTCGTTTTTCCAGGTCAATATGATCGTCTGATCCGGGCCCTGAACCCCGACCTGAACCTGGCCCTTGTCCCGGACCTGAACCGGGTCCGGAACCCGGGCCGGGGCGCTGGATATCAGCCAGAAGGGAATTTAGGATCCAGCTCACGAGACTGATGATGATGGAGCCAAAAACCGTGCTCCAGAACCCAACCACCAAAAAGCCCGGGGTGAGAACCGATGCAATCTTTAACATCAGCGCGTTGATGATAAAGGTAAACAGGCCCAGGCTCATGACATTAATGGGCAGGGTCAGCACCAGCAGCACCGGGCGGAAAAACAGGTTGAGCAGGCCGATGGCCGCGGCTGCAACGAGTGCGGATAAAAATCCGCTCACCTCAATATTTTCGATCATGTAGGCGGCTGCAAACACGGCTGCTGTTGTGATCAGCCATTTGGCCAGCACAATGGGGAAAAGGGTGCTGTCATAAGGGCCCCGGCCCGGTCCTTGGCCTGTGGAAAACCGGTGTATGTTAATTCGGGTTTGTCGTCTCAATTTCCTCTCCATTGATGGTTATGCCGATGGCGCCCGCATTATCGCGGAACAGGCAAATTTCTGCCGAAGAATCACCGCGCAGGTCCGGATAACGGCTGCGCAGGGAACTGAAATCAAGTGTTTCAATGGCATGATGCAAAAGGTCTATGCGGTTTTCAAGGTCTTTTTTTTCGTTTTCGCCCGATGCCTTGAAATATTTGGAAACCGCCCTGTTGTATTGCCCTTTGACCTCGGTTTCGATGCAGTGACGTTTGGTTGAAATTTTAAGGTTCATTTTTGCAGGTGTCTTTGATATAGTTACTTATTTTTGATGAACTTTTTACGATGCCATCAAACTTAACACTGCGATTGCAAGCAGGAGAATCTGATCATGTATGTACCACGATATGTGTTTTTTACCAAGGGGGTCGGCATTGATAAAGCGCACCTGGCCTCTTTTGAAAATGCCCTGAGGGAGGCCGGAATCGCCCATTTGAACCTGGTCCAGGTCTCTTCCATCTTTCCGCCCGGATGCAAGATCCTGGAAAAGGAAAAAGGCCTGGCCAAGCTTGAGCCCGGCGAGATCACCCACTGTGTCATGGCCCGGGAGCAGAGCCGGGAACCCGGCCGCCGGCTGGTGGCAAGCGTCGGTCTTGCCCTGCCTGAGGGAAACGAGCGCTACGGCTATCTTTCCGAGCATCACGGTTTCGGCCAGACCGAGGTGGAAGCCGGCGAGTTTGCAGAAGACATGGCCGCATCCATGCTGGCCACCACCCTTGGCATCGAGTTTGACCCGGAAAAAGACTATGACGAACGCAGAGACATCTACAAGATGTCTGGCAAAATCATTCATTCCAGGCACGTCAGCCAGGCCGCCCTGGGCGCTGAGGGCAGCCTGTGGACCACGGTGCTGGCAGCCGCCATATTTGTGAAATAATCATGGGTCACAGCTTGTTTGTCCCCTTTGGGGGCGCGGAAATGCAGGTCCGGGAAATAGATGCGGCCTCGGTGCTCGTTTTGCCGGTGTGCTACGAAGTTGCCCCTTCCTACGGCATCGGCAGCCGGGAAGGGCCGATTCACCTGCTCACCGCATCGGCCGAACTCGAGGACGTGGACGAGCAAACCCTTGTGCACTGGGGGCGGGTCGGCATCCACACTTTGCCGGCGCTTGCGCCCACACCCCGGCCTGAGCCCGCAATGGAGGAAATCCGCGCCGCTTCCGCACGGTGCCTGGAGACAGGAAAGTTTACCCTGTTTTTGGGCGGCGATCATGCCATTACCATTGCCACGGTAAAAGCCGCGGCTGAAAAATATCCGGATATGGGTGTGTTGCAGATTGACGCCCACCTGGATCTGCGCGACTCTTACAACGGCAGCCGCTTAAACCATGCCTGCGTCATGCGCCGGGTGGCAGACGATCTGCACCTTCCCTTTGTCCAGGCCGGAATCCGGTCTTTTTCCGCAGAAGAGGCCGTATATGTTAAAAATCAAGGTTTGAATCCGATTTATGCCCACTGCATTGATCCGCTGGATCATTGCTGGATGGACCAGGCCATTGCCGCCCTGCCGGATACCGTGTACCTGACCCTGGATCTCGACGGTCTGGATCCGTCCGTGATCCCCGGCACTGGAACACCGGAGCCCGGCGGGCTGAGCTACCGCCAGATGGTGGAGCTTTTGCGTCGGCTGGGGGCTTCGGGCAAAAAAGTGGTTGCCGCAGACATCACCGAACTTGCCAAAATCCCCAACACCCAGGTATCGGAATTCACCGCCGCCCGCATCGCCGCCAAAATGTTTGTTTACCTTACAAAAACCTAAACCATGAAGATCATGAAGGCAATTAAAAGATGATGGAATCGTAAAAAGGCCTAAAACTGATATAATCGCCAATCAATAAAAAAAATAACTTCTTGATTTTACTTAACACTTAATCACTTAAAACTTAACACTGCCTGTAAAAAAGACTTTTTACAGGCTCATCAAAAGACAAAGCTCTTCATGGTTTATGTTTTTTGAAAGAAAGTCACCTGCGGCTGCCGGCTGCAATAAAAAACCGGAGCGTTACATAACGCCCCGGTTTTTTGTTTGTTTGAATATGACTTATGAGTCGTTGCTGTCTAGAACAGGCCGGTGACCTTGCCGCTGTCGGTGTCCACGTCAATGCGGCGGAAGGCCGGGTTGGAGCCGGTTCCGGGCATCAGGCTGATGGTGCCGGCACACGGGCAGAGAAACTTTGCGCCGGAGTAGATCAGCACGTCGCGGATCGGCAGCCGCCATCCCTTGGGAACACCCTTCCTCGTGGGTTCATGGGTCAGCGACAGGTGCGTTTTGACCATCATTGTGGTGTAATCCCCATACTTGGGATCTTCTTCGAGCATCTTGGCCTTCTGCTCGGCTTCGGGCTGCCAGTCCACACCGTCGGCGCCATAAACCTCCCGGGCAATGACATCCACGCGGTCGCGCAGTTTCATTTCCAGGGGATAGAGAAAGTCAAAGTCATTGCCTTCCTCGCAGGCGTCGACCACGGCATCAGCAAATTCCAGGGCGCCTTCGCCGCCTTTTTCCCAGTGCTTGGACTCGGCGCAGCGGGCGCCGGCGGCCTCAGCGGCCTTCTTGACAATGGCGACTTCATCGTCAGTGTCAGTGTAGAAGCGGTTGACGCAGACCACCGGGTTGATGCCGGCTTTGCGGATCACATTGATCATGTGGACCATGTTTTCCACGCCTTTTTCCACCAGGCCGGTGTTTTCTTCTTTGTATTCCTTGGGCATTTCCTTGCCCGGCACGACCTTGGGCCCGCCGCCGTGCATTTTCAGGGCGCGGATAGTGGAGGTCAGAACCGAAACATGGGGCTTGAGGCCGGAGTTGCGGCACTTGACGTTCCAGAATTTTTCAAAGCCGATGTCTGCGGCAAACCCGGACTCGGTGACATGGTAGTCAAAGAGCTTCAGACCGATGCGGTCGGAAATAATCGAGCTCTGACCCACGGCGATGTTGGCAAACGGGCCTGCGTGCACGAAGCAGGGCTGATACTCGGCGGTGCACATCAGGGTCGGGTTGATGGTGTTTCTCATAAACGCGGTCATGGCGTTGCCCACTTCCAGGTCGCCGCAGGTGATGGGCTTGCCGGTCTTGCTGAAGGCCACGGTGATGTTGTTGATCTTTTCCTTGAGGTCGGCCAGGTTGGTGGCCACGGCCAGGATGGCCATGAGCTCGGAGGAAACCGCAATGGCAAATTTGGACTGCATGGTGTAGCCGTCGGCCCGGCCGCCGAGGCCGATGATGATGTTGCGAAGGGCCTGGGCACAGAAGTCAATGATCCAGCCCATCTCCACCCGGGTGGGGTCCACGTCCAGGCGGGGCATGCCCGACAGGCGCTGGAGCTGCTCGTCGGTGTAGTTTCTTTCATGCTGCATCCGGGAGGTCAGCGCCACCATGGCCAGGTTATGGGCGTTCATGATGTCGTTGATGTCGCCGGTCAGGCCCAGGGAGAATTCGGTCATGGGAATGAGCAGGGAGTTGCCGCCGCCTGCCGCAGTTCCCTTGACGTTCATGGTCGGTCCGCCCGAGGGCTGCCGCAGGGCGCCGCCCACGTTTTTGCCGCGCATGCCAAGGCCTTCCATGAGCCCCACGGATGTGGTGCTCTTGCCCTCGCCAAGGGGCGTCGGGGTGATGGCGGTGACTTCGATGTACTTGCCGTCGGGCTTGTCCTGGAGGCGATTCATGATCTTGAGAAAGTCGACCTTGCCCAGCCGGCCCATGGGCAGCATTTCATCTTTTTCCAGTCCGAGTTTTTCTACCCAGTCTTCCGGGGTGGGCATGTTTTCCTCGGCGGCTTCGGAAATCTGCCAGTCAGCCATGTTTACTGCATCGTATGCCATGTTTTCTCTCCTTTGGCGTTTGGGGTTGATAATGAATATTATCTAAGGTTTACGGCTTGCACAAGCATGTAAAGATTCTACATACCATTTCAGCCCATTTTTGACAAGACCAATCCAACGCATTTCATCGCCGTCAGGACAAAAACTTCAAAAGTCTCCTTTTCCTTTGCAATCTGCAGCTTTCACGCGCCTTACCCCTGTATTTCCACCAGCCTTTTGTAAAACCCGTTTCTGGCCATAAGCTGTGCGTGGGAGCCGGATTCGGCGATCTGCCCGTGGTGCATGACAACGATGGTGTCTGCGATTCTGGCTGTGGACAGCCGGTGGGCAATCACGATGGAGGTGCGCTCGGCCATGAGGTTGGAAAGCGCATCCTGGATGCTGGCCTCGGTTTCCGAGTCAATGTAGGAGGTGGCCTCGTCAAATATGATCAGCTCGGGATCAGCGGCCAGTGCCCGGGCAATGGAGATCAGCTGGCGCTGACCCGAAGACAGGGTGGCGCCCTGTTCTGTGAGGCGGGTGTGGATGCCGTCTGGCAGTTGTTGGATAAAAGAGCGGCTTCTGGATTGGTCCAGGATCCGGTCCACGGTTTGTTCATCCGGGGTGCCGTTGGCCCCGAATATGTTGTGAAAAATGGTGCCGGAAAACAGAAAGGGTTCCTGGGAAACCAGGGCGATTTTGCTGCGAAGGGCGTTTGACGAAAAGTTTCGGACATCAATTTCGTTGATCCGTATGGCTCCCTGGTCTGGATCATAGAAGCGCACCAGAAGGTGAATCAAAGAGGTCTTGCCCGCGCCCGTGGGCCCCACCACCGCAAGGGTCCGGCCGGCATCGAGGGTGAAATCGATTCCCTTTAGCACGGGCTGATCCGGTTGATAGCCGAACCAGAGGTTATCGGCGCTGATTTTCTCAAAACGCTTTGGCACGGCTGCAGCATCCTGTGCGCGGGGTTCGGGGATGCGGTCGTCTTCGTCTAAGATCTGAAAAATCCGTTCGGCCGAAGACATGGCATTCTGGGTGATGTTGTATTTTTCCGCAATATCTCTTATGGGCCGAAAAAACATGCGGACATAAGAGATAAATACCACCAGTTCGCCCAGGCTCACCCGGCCGGCCAGTATCCCGGAGCCGCCGGCAAAGATTACGATGGCCAGGCCCACCGAGCTCATCAGCTCGATAAAGGGCATAAACATGGCAAAAACCGTGATCTGGCGCATTCCGGCAAGGAAATTTTCATGGTTGATGCGCCGGAAGTTATCGTAATTGTTTTTTTCCTGGCCGAAAAGCTGGATAATGCCCACCCCGCCGATGGTTTCGGAAAACTTGGTGTTGATTTCCGCGGCCTTGATGCGAAGGGTGCGAAAGGCCTGCCGGGCAGTGCCGGCAAACCGGAAACCGGCGTAAAACACCAGGGGAAAAATCACGTAAACCGCCAGCGACAGCTGCCAGTCAATGGCAAAAAGCACCGCTGTGATGCCCAGCAGCAGAAACAGGTCCTTTAGCACAAAGATGATCACCGAGGTCAGCATCTCGTGCATGTTCTGGATGTCGTTGGTGGCCCGGGTCACCAGCCGGCCCACTGAGTTGTGGTTGAAAAATCGCACAGACAGCCGCTGGATGTGGTCAAACAGCTTCAGTCGCAGATCATGCATAACGTGCTGAGCCGTGTATTCTACAATCATTACATGGAGGAAGTTGACCACCAGGTTGAGCAGAATAATGGCCACCAGCAACATGGCCGCCCGGCCCAGGCCGGATAGTTGCTGGTCTTCTGAAAGGTTTCGGGAGCTGTTCCGGGAATTGTCCGAAAGTGCATCCGAAGAGGTTTGCCCCGGCTCCCGGGCTTTCTCCGCTGCTCCCCCGTCAGCCGAAGCCCCGGGCCCGGGCATGCTTATATTTTTTTCCGGCACGATATAGCGGTCAATCGCCTCCTTGGTCACGTAAGGAATGGCCAGTTCCAGCACCGTGACCGCGGACATGAGCACAAGTGCCACTGCCAGCAGCACCCGGTAGGGGGCGGCAAACGGATAAAGCCGGCGCAAAAGTCCGGTATCCCGGGCCTTTCCCAGCTCCTTTTCCGCAAATATGTCCCTTTCACCACTCATCGGCCAAGCAACCCCTTATCCCAACCTTCTATTTAAACCTTAAACCTTGTACCTTGAACTTCACTCATACCTCTGCAGCAACTCAGCCCTTGCATAATACCCGTTATGTTCCATCAGCTCCCCGTGTGTCCCGGACTCGGTAATCCGGCCGCTGTCGAGCACAATGATCCGGTCGGCAAAGGACACTGCCGGGATCCGGTGGGAGGCGATGATCACGGTTTTTTCCCGGGCCAGTTCCCGGATCACGGATATAATATCGGCCGCGGTCCGGGTGTCGACCTGTCCGATGGGATCGTCGAGCAGCAGAACCGGCGCATCCCGCAGAAGGGCCCGGGCCAGCACGATGCGCTGTTTCTGCCCCCCTGAAAGCACCACCCCTTTTTCGCCCACCGGTGTTTCAAAACCTTTTGGAAACTCGCAGATGGTTTCATACAGCGAGGCCCGGCGCGCGGCTTCCACAAGCCGATCATGGTCCACGGATCTGCCGAATGTGATGTTTTCGGCAATGGTGCCGGAAAACAGATAAGGCTCCTGGGGCACGTGAGCGATCTGTCCCCGCAGATCCCCGAGTTTCAGGGTGCGGATATCATGGCCGTCGATCCGGATGCCCCCAACGGATACGTCATAGCGCCGTGTGAGCAGGTAGAGCAGGGTGGTCTTGCCCGATCCCTGGGGGCCGATGATCCCGAGGGTATCGCCGGCCGGCACTTTGAGCTCGATGTTTTCAACAGCCGGCGCCGAGGCCTGTGGGTAGGAAAAATTGACCTGTTCAAAGCCGATTTCACCCCTGACCCGGGAAAGCGGCCGGGCGTCTGCTGCATCCCGGATTTCGGGTTCGGTGGACAGAATCGAGTTGATTCTGTCCAAAGAGGCGCTTCCCCGCTGGATCAGGTTGGTGAGCCAGCCCATGGCCATCATGGGCCACATGAGCATGTTGAGATAGCTGATAAAGGCCACGAAGTCGCCGGCCGTGATCCGCTCGAAAATGGCCAGCCGCCCGCCGTAGAAAACCACGATGGTCAGGCTCAGGTTGGTGAAAAACACCATCAGGGGGAAAAAAGAGCCGGTGATGCGCACCAGTTTTAGATTTTCAGTGATATAGGCATTGGATACATCCTGCATGCGGGCCAGTTCGGTCTGCTCCCGGTTGTAGGCCTTGACCGTGCGGATGCCGGCAAAGCTTTCCCGGACCATTTCGGTCATGTCCGAAAATGTGGCCTGGACCCGGGTGTAGAGCCGGTGCATTTTTCGACCGACAACCCGGGTGACCACCACGATCACGGGCATGGGCAGCAGGGCTGCAATGGTGAGGCGAAGATCGATATAAGCCATAAACCCGATGGCCGCGCTTCCCAGAAACATCGCGTCGGTTAAGGCCACCATTCCCATGCCCACGGCCATGCGCACGTTGTTGATGTCATTGGTGGCATGGGCCATGAGATCGCCGGTGGAGCGCTGATCAAAAAACGGGGCGGAAAGGGTCTGGATATGGGAAAACAGCCGGTTGCGCAGCCCTTCTTCCACCACCCGGGAAGTGCCGATCAAAAGCCGGCGCCAGAAAAACCGCAGCACGGTCATGGCCGCGGCAATGCCTACGATCATGGCCGCATACCGGCCCAGGCCGGCCATGTCAACCTGGCCGGCGGTCAAATCGTCCACGGCCCATTTTACCACCCGGGGAATAAAGAGCTGGAGCACGTCCACGATCATCAGGCAGACAATGCCGATGAAAATCAGGTTTCGTCGCTGTGTGAAATAAGGTTTTATCAGGTGAATTGAATGCATGGCCTATCCGTGTATGATGGTGGCATTTGCATTACTATGGCCGCAGCCGCGGTGTAAAGATTTTTTTGACAGCTGCGCAAGGCCCCGGCTGCGCCCGGGTCGGGCCGCAAGGATGTCCACAAAGTGCATTGATATTTGATATCGCTCTGTGATAAGAAAAAGTTACGGCGCAATTGTTTTTCACCGTCTGTTTTCGTATCAGATTCGTTTCCGGGCCAGCCCTTGTCCCGGCTGATTCTACCTGTTTGAAAGTTGGCAATGAGATCCAGCAGATACTTTCCCGGAAGTCAGAAATACCGGCAGCCTGCAGCCGGCGGCCATTGGGCGTGGTTTGCGGCCGTTGCGGTGGTTTTTTTTCTGGCCTTGTCCCCGGCCCCCCGGGCCCAGCAGGACCAGGCCGTCAATGAAGCCCAGGAAACCGCAACCGAGCAGCCGGCCAGCCGGCTTTATCAGAGCCTGACCCAATCCTTTGGCGAAGCCATGGTGGTGGAAAAACAGGAACTGAACCGGGTTTCCACAGCACTTGAGTCCCTTCAGGCCGAAGCCGAAGAGATGAAAGAGCGGATGAGCCGGATTCAGCTCATGGAATCCACCTATTCCAATCTCCTTCTGCTGCCCTCGGTGGATGCCCGGAAACTGGAACAGGCCAAAAGCCGCCAAAACGTTGCTGTGGGCTACATTCAGGAACAGCTTAAAAACATCAAGGATGAAATCGGCAAGTGGGAAAAGGCCCTGGAAGAGACCCGTGAGCAGGTTGCGTCTTATACGGATCAGCGTACGGAACTCAAAACCCGGCCCCCCCAGGTGGCCCTTAGCAGCGAACTGGCCGAAAGACTCGACGCCCTTATTGGCCTGCTTGAAACCAAGCAGGCCAAGATTGAGCAGATCCTTGAAATTTATAAGGATCAACAGCAGCGCCTCAGCAGGCTGGTGGAAAGAATTCGTCCCCTTGGAGACAAGATCGATGAACAGATCGAGGCGCGCAAAAAAAGCCGCATTCTGCAGCACGATCCCAGCCCGATGCTGCGGCTGGCCAGAGGGGAATTGCGGACCAATCTGGGTCAATCCCTTGAGACCCTCCGCACCCTGATCTTTGAAACCGCCTGGACCAAAACCGGTATAGTCACCTGGGAGGAGTACAGCTTGTTTCTGGGTGTGTTTTTGTTTTTGCTGGCCGTGCTCCAGGCGATCTTGTATGTATGCACCCGGTTCTGCGGGTCACGGATGCAGAAAAGCCTGGATGACGAACGTTTCTGGCATTACGTCCTGCTCAAGCTGTTTCAAAAGTCCCTGCCGTGGGCCGGGGCCATGGCCTACCTGTATTTTTTCCCGATCCGTCCCATATACCAGCTCACACCGGTTTTCTCCCTGCTGCCGCTGATCATCCGGCTGCTTGCCCTGATCCTGGTGGTGCGATGGGGCCGGATATTTTTAAAGGCCCTGGGCGGGCAAACCGCAGACCCCTTGTTTCATCGCATATACTCGCCCCTGCGCCGCCTGCTCGCGGGATTTTTGCTATACGGCATTGGTTATCTGTTTTTCAGCCGGTTGATCTGCACCAATTGCATGACCCTGATCGCCTGGCGGCTGATCTTTGAATTTTTGCTTCTGGGCTGGTGCATTTATTTTTTTCATGTATTCCGCCGCAGCACCGTCGGGTCCGAATTTTCCGAGCATCCATGGTTTCCGCTGCTCAAACCCGTTTTGATCGCCATGGGCTACGGGCTGGTGCTGCCGGGGCTGCTGGCTGAGCTTATGGGCTTTGGCGGGTTGGCCGTGTACTGGTATTTCGGGTTGGCAAAAACCGCTTTGCTGTTGTTCTGGGTGTTTATCCTGTATCGGGTGTTGCGGGAATCGGATGTGGCCGCCCACATTGAGCGTTCCGATGATGTGGATATAGACGAGCTCAGTGCCCGGCCCTATCCGGTGCGGTGGCTCATTGTCCGGCTGCTTCGCATCGGGGTCCTGGCAGCCGCCCTGTTTTCCTTTTTTGTGGCATGGGGGGCGCCCCGCACCTTTCTGGTGGATATTTTGTATGCCATCAATTACGAGGTCACGGTCGGCGATTTCCGTTTGAGCCTGATGGGCTTTGTGTATGCGTTGATCGTGCTGCTGTTTGTCCATACCTTTACCGTGATCTTCAAGGAGTTTCTGCGCGGCCGGGTGCTGAAGGATGCGGACATGGAGCCCGGACTGAAGGATTCCATACTCCGGATCACCGGTTACGTATTATGGATGGTGGGCATCCTGATCGCCCTTCGCACCGTGGGTATCAGCGCCACAGCCCTGACCGTGGTCTTCGGTGCCCTGGGTATCGGGCTTGGTTTCGGCCTGCAAAACATTTTTAATAATTTTTTAAGCGGCATTATCCTGCTGTTCGAGCGTCCCATTCAGGTTGGCGATGTCATTGAAATGGGCACCATCTGGGGCACGGTCCGGGAAATCAACGTGCGCTCCACCCAGGTGCGTACCTTTGACAACGCGGAGTTGATCATTCCCAACTCCGATCTGATCAGCCAGGTGGTCACCAACTGGAGCTTCCGCGACGCCCGGGTTCGCAGGACCGTGGAGGTAAGGGTGGCCTATGGTTCTGATGTGGCGCTGGTCAGGGAGGTTTTAATGGATGTGGCCTACCAGCATCCCCGGATCCTGCGCCGGCCCCACCCGGAGGTGCTGTTTTCGGATTTCGGGGACAGCGCATTGGTTTTCAAGCTGCGTTTCTGGGTCCACATTGATTGGTTTTTAACCGTTGAAACAGACGTGCGCTCTGACATTGACAAGCAGTTTAAGGAGCACGGCATCACCATTCCTTTTCCCCAGCAGGATGTTTATCTGAAAACCGGCAAGCTTGAGCCCCCTGAAAAAGCAGGGGCACAGGAGCAAAACGAAACATGACACCACAATTTGTCATACTGGCGGTACTGGTACTGCTTTCAGGCTTTTTTTCATCGTCTGAGACCGCTTTGTTTTCCATCAGCAAAACCAAGGCCCGTTACCTGGGCAATTCCGGGGGCCGGATCAACGATCTGATTTTCCGGATGAAAGAAGACCCCCACAGGCTGCTGTCCACCATTTTGATCGGTAACAACCTGGTCAACATCGCGGCCTCGTCTTTGGCAACGGCTGTTGCCATGCATTATTTGTCCAGCAACGCCGTGGGCATCGCCACCGGGATCATGACATTTCTGATCCTGGTGTTCGGCGAGATTTTTCCCAAGACCGTGGCCACCCAGCACAACGTGGCAGTGGCCCGGGTGGTGATTCTGCCGCTGTTCTGGCTGTCCTACGTGTTTCTGCCCGTGATCTGGATCTTAAATTTTATCCCGCGTCTGGCCGGCGCCGCCCGGGGCACGCCGCCGGTGACAGAAGACGAGTTGATCACCTTTGTGGACGTGGTGCATGAAGGCGGCCAGATCAATCCCGAGGAGCGCGAGCTGATCTATAACATCATCAAACTCGATGACATCAATGTCTCGGAGATCATGACCCCGAGCGCGGACATGTTTGTGCTCGAACGGGGCGGAGAGCCGGATCTGGCAAAAATTCTGGAATCCGGATATACCCGAATTCCGGTGATCGAGGGCAATATTGATCATGTGGTGGGGCTGGTCAATGTCAAGGACCTGTTTAAGCAGGAAATCCGTACTGAAACCGGGGTGGACATCGAAAAGATCATGCGTGCCCCGTATTTTGTTCCCGAGCACAAGAAGATCGACCAGCTGCTCAATCAGTTCAAGCGCAAAAAGGAGCATGCCGCCATCGTGGTCAATGAGTACGGCGAGGTCTGCGGGCTGGTGACCCTTGAAGACGTGCTCGAAGCCATTGTGGGCGACATCGTGGATGAAACCGACATTGTCAAACCCCCGGTGGTCAAGATCCGGGACAAGGAATGGCTGGTGCTGGGTTCGGCCGACATCAGCATTGTCAATTCCAGGCTGCGCATGAATATCCCGGAATCGTCTTCTTATGAAACCTTTACCGGCTTTATTTTAGAGCAGATCGGCCGGATTCCCCGTGAGCAGGAGCAGATCGTGATCGGCAAATTCGTGGTCACGGTCAAGGAAGTCGAGGGCAACCGGGTGATCTCCTTTATTGTCCAGCGCAAGTAGGCCGATACTATGAAGTCAGGTCTTTTTTCTTTTCCTCAAATTCGGCCTTGTCGATTTCCCCTCTGGCATACCGCTCCCTGAGGATTTCCAGGGCCCTGGATGTTGAAGCCCCGGCTCCGGCTGATGCACCGGGTTCGGATCGGGTGGTTTGCACAAGCCACCGGATCAGCAAAACCAGGCCCACAATGATCAGGATCCAGATCACGATGGTAAATATGCCGCCGAACCATCCCATAAAGCCGTATCCGCCCATCATTCCCGGGCCCATGTGCCAGCCGTTATAGCTGTTCTGCTGGGCAAGGGCAGCGCTGTTCACCGTCATAGTCCCAAAAGCCGCGGCCAGTGCCGCAGCAAAAACTGTCAAACGCCTCAATATCATTTCCGCCTCCCTGAAATTGGATGCATTGATTGTGCAGTTGTTCGTATGGTTTCAAAGATAACAAGGATTTGTGCATTGTCGACCCGTCTGGCCGGGTTTGGTTGTTTATACGGACTGTCCTTGTGCCTGCCCGGATTAATGTGTATATTGAAAAATAATAGAATTGTCATGATATTGCCGCCCCGGCGGCAGCCAATATGTTTTTCATTTAAAACTTATCATTTACGCCGACAGGAATTTATGGAACCCGGAACGGTTGTGGAATATATCGACCAGCAGCGCATCATCTGCGCCGTGGTCCTGGAGCAAAAAGACGAGCGGCTGCGTCTGCTCAATGAAAATAACCGGGAGATCAACCAGAAGGCCGCCCGGCTTTCCCATGTCTCGCAAACAGCCCTCAAGCTCTCCCAGGGCCGCGATCAACTGGTGGAATCGCTGAAAACTATTGGTCAGCGAAGGCAGGCCTTAAGCGCCCACATTAACATCAAAGAAATCTGGGAGGCGGTCCACAGCCTGGAGGAATGGATCGACCTGGACACCATGACCTCGTTCTGTTTTTCCGGCGAGCCGGACAGCGATCAGGAATCAGCCGTGATCCGGGCTTTTTTTGAAAATCGCATTTATTTTAAATTCAGCCACGACTGGTTTTATCCCCACTCCGAAGAAGTGGTGGAAAACAACATTGCCCGCCAGGAGGCTGAACAGCGGCGCCAGCAGCTCGTTGAGGAAGGCGGCCAGTGGGTGCGCGCGGTGTTAAACAACGGCAGTTCGCCGCCGGATGCGGACCCTGAGGTCATTGAACTGCTCAAGTCCTACTATCTCTACGGCAAGGAAAGTGCCCGGCAGGCAACGGCCCGGGCCATTCTCACCCGGGCCGGCGTGGACAGCGCAGAGTCCATATTTTCGGTGATGGTACGCGCCGGTCACTGGCAGGCCCACGAGAACCTGGATCTTTACCGATACGAGATTCCAATGGAATTTCCCGGCCCGGTTCTGAAAAACGCAGCAGAACTGGATGGCGCCGCGGATCAAATACCCGAAGATGCCCACCGTCGGGACCTGACCGAGCTGGATATTATCACCATCGACGGCCAGGGCACAATGGACTATGACGATGCCTTGAGTGTGCAGGAAGCCGGCAAGAACCTGCGCATTGGCGTGCATATCTCGGATGTGGCCGCCCGGGTGGAAAAGGGCGGGGTAATCGACCAGGATGTCATTTCCCGGGGCACGTCCATTTACATGCCGGATTTGAAAATTCCCATGCTGCCCGCCACGCTGGCAGAAGATGTGTGCAGCCTGGTTGAGGGACAGCGGCGGCCGGCAATCAGCACGTTTTTTACCGTCACCCCATACGGGGAAGTGGTGGATTATGAAATCGTGCCCTCGGTGATCCGGGTCAGCCGGCAGATGAGCTATTCCGAGACAGATGCCGTGGCCCAAAGCGATGATCGCATCCGCGCGCTGCATGCAGCGGCGCAGGCGTTTAAAAAGCGGCGGCTGGAAAACGGGGCCGTGCAGATACTGCTGCCTGAGCTGTACCTGCGGGTGTGCAGTGCAGACGATATCCGTGTGCGGGTCCTGGACCGGGAAAGCCCGGGACGGCTTTTGGTGGCCGAGATGATGATCATGGCCAACTGGGTTATGGCCCGGTTTCTTGCGGAAAAGCAGATGCCGGCAATTTTCCGGGCCCAGAACCATCCCCGGGGCCGCCTGTATTCCGGCACAGACGAGGGAACCTTGTTTCAGAACTGGATGCAGCGCCGGATGCTGTCCAGGGTGATTCTGGGCACCCGGGCCGATTATCACTCCGGGCTGGGTCTGGACGCCTATATCACGGCCACATCTCCCATCCGCAAGTATTTCGACCTGGTCACCCAACGGCAGCTCCGGGCGTGTCTGGGCCTGGAGCAGGGCTATTCCGACTCTCAGATCGAGGAGATTCTCCAGTTGCTCCAGCCGCCCCTGACCCATGCCAGGCTGGTGCAAAACCGCCGGATGCGCTTCTGGATTCTCAAATACCTCGAGGGCATGATCGGCAGCAAGGCAGAGGCCATTGTTTTGGACAGGCGGCGCGACGGCTATACCATTCTGCTCAGGGACTATCTCATGGAAGCCCGGCTGCCTTCATCCGCCGGGGTGGAATTAAAGCCCAAAGACCTGGCCCGGGTAACGTTCCAGCACGTGGACGCCGCCCGTGACAAGCTCACCGTCTACCTGGGATGAGCCTGTAAAAAGTTTTTTTACAGGCAGTGTTAAGTTTTAAATGGTTAAGTGTCTTGATGGCACTGTAAAAAGTCTGATTTCAGATGGTGCCGTAAACAGTTCAAGATCAAGGCTTGCGCAATTTCGAAGAATGCAGCGTACTTAGCTGTACGTGAAATTCTGAGAAATTGCGCGTAACGCAGATATTGCACTTTTTACGGCGCCATCAAACCTTGAACTCCCCGGAGGGGATGCATGTCAAAGACCAAAATCGTCTGTACCATCGGGCCGGCCTGTGCGGATGTCCATATCCTTACGCGCATGATCCATGCCGGCATGAGCGTGGCCCGGCTCAATTTCTCCCACGGCGGACGGGAAAAGCACGCGGAAATGATCCAAATGGTGCGCACCGCCTCTGAGGAAACAGGGGTGCCCGTGGCCATTCTCCAGGATCTCCGGGGGCCCAAGATCCGCGTGGGAGAGGTTCAGTCCCCGGGCATTCATCTAAAAACCGGGGAAACCCTGGTGTTGACCACCAGCGAGGCCGAAGCCGGGCAGGGCAACAGGGTTTCTGTGAGCTATCCCCACCTGCCCGAGGACGTTTCCGTGGGCGACACCATTTTGCTGGCAGACGGGCTCATGGAGATGGTGGTCAGCCGGACCACGAAAACCGAGGTGCACTGCGAGGTGATCACAGGCGGCACCCTGACATCTCACAAGGGTATCAACCTGCCTTCCGGCTCTGTGCGCACCCCGGCCATCACGGAAAAGGACAAGGCGGATCTGGCCTTCGGCCTTTCCCAGGATGTGGATTACGTGGCCATGTCCTTTGTACGCCGTTCCGAGGATGTGCGCCAGGCAAAGGAGATCATCGCCCATGCCGGCTGCAGCACGCCCGTGATCGCCAAGATCGAAAAGCACGAGGCCTTAAAAGATATTGACAACATCATGGACGTTTCAGACGGGATCATGGTGGCCCGGGGGGATCTGGGCGTGGAAATTCCCCTGGAAAACGTGCCCGGCACCCAGAAAATGCTGGTGGAGAAAGGAAACGAGGCCGGAAAGCCCGTGATCATCGCCACCCAGATGCTGCGCTCCATGCTTGACTCCCCCCGGCCCACCCGGGCCGAGGCAACGGATGTGGCAAACGCGGTGTTAGACGGTGCCGACGCCCTGATGCTTTCAGAAGAGACCGCCACCGGCAGCCACCCGGTACGCGCAGTGGAATACATGGGCCGCATTGCAAAGGTCACAGAGGAAAAATATCCTTACGAAAAATCCTTTCAGGAAATTCTCCAGACCCGGATTTCCGAATCCGTGGCCCATGCCACCTGCATTCTTTCCGATCACCTCACGGCCCGGGCCATTATCGCCACCACCAAAAGCGGCTACACCGCCCACCAGATCGCCCGGTTTCGTCCGAAAAGCCGGATCATCGCTGTATCCCCGGATATCCGGACTGTGCGTCAGCTTGCCCTTTACTGGGGGTGTCTGCCCGGGCTCATGGATTACACCAGGGACACGGATGAAATGTTTGACCGGGCAACGGAATTTGCCATTGAAAAAGGGCATGCCAAAAAGGGCGATCTCGTGGTGATCACCGCGGGCCATCCCATGTGGGAGGCCGGCACCACAAACATGATCACGGTGCGCCGGCTCGGAGACAGTGTTTAAGGGCGGGTTGCCTTAAATGAGCACGCATTTGTCCAATCATCAAATCCACCTGGCTGCAAGGCTTTCTGCCCTGCTGCCCCTGGCCCTGTTTGCCGCCGCCCTGGCCCTGGTTCCCGGGATCATGGCCGGCAGCAGCTATCGCGCGGCCGTAGCCTGGGTGCCGGCTTTGGGCGTGGACCTGTCGCTGATGATCGACGGGTTAAGCCTTTTGTTTGTCCTGATTATCACGGGCATCGGGTTTTTTGTCACCCTCTACTCTGTGGATTATTTGCACGGCCATGCCCGCACCGGCCGGTTTTTCTTCTTTCTCCACGCCTTTATGCTCTCCATGCTCGGCCTGGTCACCGCAGACAATGTCATTGCCCTGTTTGTGTTCTGGGAACTGACCACCATATTTTCTTATCTGCTCATTGGATTTGATCACGAGCATGAAAACTCCCGCAAAAGCGCCCGCCAGGCCCTTCTGGTCACAGGCGCGGGGGGCCTGGCCCTGCTGGCGGGTTTTTTGCTTTTACAGATCGCTTCGGGCACTTACGAGATTTCGCAGATGGTCCCTGCCGCAAGCGATCTGCAGGCCCACGGGTTTTATATCCCCATTCTGGTGCTTTTGCTGGCCGGGGCATTTACCAAGTCGGCCCAGTTTCCGTTTCATTTCTGGCTGCCCAATGCCATGGCCGCGCCTTCGCCCGTCAGCGCGTTTCTGCACTCGGCCACCATGGTCAAGGGCGGGATTTATCTGTTGGCCCGGTTTCATCCCATCATGGGGGGAACCGCCGCCTGGGAGGCCACCCTGGTGCTTGTGGGCGGATTCACGGCCGTGCTGGGCGCTTTTACCGCCCTGGGGCAGACGGATCTCAAAAAGATTCTGGCCTATACCACGGTGGCGGGTTTGGGGATCATGACCATGCTGCTGGGCGGGCAGAGCACGCCCTCCATGACCGCGGTGCTGACCTTTCTGCTGGTGCATGCCCTGTATAAGTCCGCCCTTTTTCTGGTGGCCGGCATTATTGATCACCAGGCGGGCACCCGGGAGATCGGCCGGTTAGACGGACTTGCCCGGTCCATGCCGTTTACGGGTTTTGCCGCATTTGCCGCCTGTCTTTCCATGGCCGGTTTCCCGTTGTTTTTCGGATTTATCGGAAAGGAGATCATGTACAAGGGCGTTTTGGCCGAAACCATGATGCCCGGGCTGGCCGCGGCCGCGGCAGTGCTGGCAAACGGCCTGATGACAGCCGTGGCGGGTGTTTTTTTAATCCGCCCGTTTCTCTCGGATCGGGCCGGGATTCATCTGGAAACCAGGGAAGCCGGCATCCGCATGTGGTCCGGCCCCATGATACTGGGGATGATGACCATCTTTTTCGGTGTTGTACCGGAATTCGTGGGCCGGGTTTTGATCAACCCGGCGGTCAAGGCGATTCATGAACCTTCAAAATATGTGGAATTCGCCATTTTCCACGGCATCAACGACCCTCTTGCCTTAAGCGTGCTGACCCTCGCCATTGGCGCGGCTTTGTATGTCAACCGCCAACGGGTCAACCGGGTTGTGTGCGCGGTGTATCGGGCAGTTTCCCTGGATGCCTCGCAATTATATGAACACGTGATCAACGCGGTGGCAGCTGCAGGCAAGGCCCAGAACCGGATTTTGCAGAACGGGTCTTTGCACCGCTATTTTTTTATTGTGGTGGCTGCGTTTTTCACGGTTGCCGCCTTGAGCTATGTCCGCGGCATGCAAGGGTTTACCGGTATTTCAATTACAGTGCCCCCGGTGGAGCAGGCACTTTTGCTCATTGTGATTCTGGCTGCGGTGGCCGCGGTGGTGATCACTCGCTCGGTGCTGCTGGCCATCTGTTCTCTGGGCGTTGTGGGTGCTGGTATTGCCATTGTTTTTCTCACCTTCGGAGCTCCGGACCTGGCCCTGACCCAGCTACTGGTGGAAACCCTGACCGTAATTATTGTCTCTATTATTCTGCTCCGGCTGCCGTCGCTGGGTTCCGGCCACAGGCGGGGGCGGGGGCGAAAGTTTTTCGACGGTGCTCTGGCTGCGGCCACGGGCATTCTGGTCACCACCCTGATGCTCACGGTGCTGTCTTCGCCCCTGGATCGCTCACTGACGGATTTTTTTGAGAAAAACAGCTACCTGGCGGCCCACGGCAAAAACATTGTCAACGTGATTTTGGTGGATTTCAGAAGCTTTGACACCCTGGGGGAAATCATCGTGGTGGCAGCCGCGGGCATTGCCGGCTATGCCCTGATCCGCAAAAGGAGGCACAGCTCATGACCCGCTCGGTGATTCTGGCCACGGCCACCCGGTTTCTGGTGAGCATGATTTTGGTGTTTTCGGTCTATCTGCTGCTGCGCGGGCATAATTCCCCGGGCGGGGGGTTTTCCGGGGCCCTGGTGGCGGGCACGGGCTTTTCCCTGTATGCCATTTCAGAAGGGGCGCAATCCGTGCGCCGGGCCATCCGGATCGATCCGCTGTGGCTGGTTGGCTTTGGCATGCTGGCGGCCCTTGTTTCCGGGCTGGCTGCCGCGGCTGCGGGAAAAACGTTTTTAACCGGCCTGTGGTGGACCATTGCCGAATTCAATGGCAGGGAAATTGTTTTGGGCACACCGTTTTTCTTTGATGTGGGCGTGTATGCCATTGTCCTGGGCGCGATTCTGACCCTGGTGCTGGCCCTGGAAGAGGATCTGGCAGCGGATATAAAAGAGGATTGACATGGAAACCCTGCTGTCTGTGATATGCGGTTTCATGGTGGCCGCAAGCCTGTACCTGATGCTGTCGGGTAACCTGATCCGGTTTATTTTCGGTCTGGTGCTGGCCACCAACGCGGTGAACCTGCTGATTTTCGTGGCCGGCCGCCTTTCGCAGACCCATCCGCCGCTGATTGATCCGGATGCGGTGATTCCGGCCCAATCTTTGGCAAACGCCCTGCCGCAAGCTTTGATACTGACCGCCATTGTCATCGGCTTTGCGCTGCTGACCTTTGTGTTTATCCTGTTTTATCGGGCCTTTCAGGCACTGGATACCGTGGAGACCGAGCTGATGCGCGTATCCGAGCCCCGGCAGGGGCGCGACGCAGAAGAGGGCGGGCAGGCCGGTGTCGCCGGTATTCATGGCCCGGGCGGGGAGGGCGCATGAACTGGCTTGTGGTGCTTCCGGTGATCGTGCCCTTTGCCATGGCCGCAGTGACCCTGTGCCTGCGAAATCACCTTCGACTGCAGGGCAGGGCGGCCATTTCCGGGGCCCTGGTGCATTTTGTGGTTTGCATGTTCCTGCTGGCAAGGGTTGCCAAAACCGGCATCGTCACGGTTCAGATCGGCTCCTGGCCCGCGCCTTTCGGTATCACCCTGGCAGCCGATCATTTCAGCGCCATTCTCGTGGCGGTCACGGGGATTCTGGGCCTTTCAGTAACCGCCTATTCCAGGGCCGAAATCCGCGTGGGCATGCTGGCCGCGGGCTACCAGCCTCTGCTGCATATCCTGATCGGCGGGGTGTGCGGGGCGTTTTTAACAGGTGATCTGTTTAATCTCTACGTGTGGTTTGAGGTCATGCTCATGGCCTCTTTCGGGCTGCTGGTCATGGGCGGGGAAAAACAGCAGCTCGACGGCGGGGTGAAATACGTGATGATCAACCTGTTTGCCACCCTGCTGTTTATCTCGGGCATCGGGCTGTTATATGGCATGACCGGGACCTTAAACATGGCGGATTTGCATTTTGCAGTCCAGCAGGTGGAGCACAAGGGCCTGCTCACCGCCGTGGCCGCCCTGTTTATGACCGCATTCGGCATCAAGGCCGGCATTTTCCCGCTGTTTTTCTGGCTGCCAGTGTCTTATCATACCCCGCCCGTGGACGTTTCCACCATTATGGCCGGGCTGCTGACCAAGGTAGGCGTTTATGCCCTGATCCGGATGTTTACCCTGGTTTTTATCTTTGACATCGCCTATACCCACGGGATCCTGCTGGCAGCCGGCGTGCTGACCATGATCGTGGGCGTGCTCGGAACGGCGGCATTCTATGAGTTCAGGCGGATTTTGTCGTTTCACATCATCAGCCAGGTGGGCTACATGGTACTGGGCCTGGCGTTGTTTACGCCCCTGGCCCTGACCGGGGCGGTGTTTTTTCTGGTGCACAACATGATTGTCAAGGCCAACCTGTTTCTGATCTCGGGTGTCTGCCGGCAAAAGGCCGGCTCCTTTGACCTCGGCCGGCTCGGGGGGCTTTATAAAAACCACGGGTTTATCACGATCCTGTTTTTTATTTCCGCGTTTTCCCTGGCCGGGTTTCCGCCGTTGTCCGGGTTCTGGGCCAAGTTTCTGGTGATCCGCGCCGGGCTTGAGGCCAAAGCTTATGTGGCCGCTGCCGCAGCCATTGTGGTGGGACTGCTGACAACCTATTCCATGACCAAGATATGGGCCGAGGCGTTCTGGAAACCGGCCCCGGCGGCAGAATCAGTGCCGGAACCGGAACTTGACAAACAAGGTCCGGGGCAGAGTGATTTCTGGCTGTATGCGCCCATTGTGGTGCTCGTGATGCTTACCCTGGCAATGGGGCTTTTGCCGGGCCCGTTTGTGAACCTGGCCGGCTCTGCGGCCCATGAGCTTATGAATCCCGGCATTTATGTCGAAGCGGTACTCGGAGGTGGCAGATGAGCAACCTGTTTGTCTTCAACCTGTTTCTGGCAGCCGGATTCGCCGTGATCATGGACCAGCTCAACCCCACCGGGTTTGTTTCCGGTTTTGTGATCGGGTATCTGGCGCTGTGGATCACCCGTCATCTTTACGGGCCGTCGGGATATTTCGCCCGGGTGATCAATATCATCCGGCTTGCGGCCACATTTGTCTGGCTTTTGCTGGTCTCCAACTTCCGGGTTTTGTGGGACGTGATCACGCCACGGCATTTTTCCCGGCCGGCGGTGATCGGTGTTCCCCTGGATGCCCGAACCGATTTTGAGATCATGCTGGTGGCCAACATCATCTCCCTGACCCCGGGCACCCTGAGCCTGGATGTTTCCGCGGACCGCAAAACCCTGTATGTGCACATGATGTTTTTAGACGACGTGGAAACCGCCCGCCGGGATATCAAGGAAAAAATTGAAAAACGGGTGCTGGAGGCCGTGCGATAATGGTTATGGAAAGCATGGTGATAAAAATCGCCGCGGAAATCACCCTGGTGCTGCTGACCCTGGCGGTGCTGCTGGCTTTCATTCGGCTGTTTGCCGGCCCGAGCCAGGCAGACCGGATCGTGGCCCTTGACCTGATTTCCGTTCTGATCGTGGCCGTCCTCGCGGCCCTGTCGATCTACAGACAGCAAAAGGCGTTTCTGGACGTGGCCATTGCCTATGCCTTGATCGCGTTTCTGGGCACCGTGGCCCTGGCCCGGTTCCGGGAGCGGCTGGCCAGAACCGGCGGGATTGACGAAAACCAGGAGGAGATTGATAAATGATGCAATATTTCGTGGCATTTTTCATGCTCGCCGGCGGGATCTTCTGCTTTGTGGCCGCCCTGGGCATGCTGCGCCTGCCCGATACCATCATCCGGATGCACGCGGCCACCAAAGCGGGGGCCCTGGGCTCGGGTTTGATGTTTCTGGCCCTGGCCCTGTTTTACATGGACCTGAGCACCACCCTGCGCGCCTTTGCCGCCATTTTGTTTCTTTTGTTCACCGCTCCGGTGGCCGCCCACCTAATCGGCCGCGCCGCCTACTGCACCCGGGTCAAACTCTGGGACAGAACCTGGATCGACGAGCTGGCCTACACCTGCGACTGGATCGAACCCGAACAAGATGATTAGTGCTTGAAGCTGCGCTGTCCGGTCAGCACCATGGTGGCATTGTTTTCGTTGCAGGCCTCGATGGACTGGTAATCATTTAAAGACCCGCCCGGATGCACCACTGCAGTGACCCCTTCGCGCAGGCCCACGTCCACGCCGTCACGAAACGGGAAAAACGCATCACTGACCATTGTTGCCCCGGTCAAACCGCCTTTTTCCGCCTTGACCCGGGCGTTGATTTCATTTTTTTTGTCCCCGTCTGCCAGCTCGTTATAGGGCATGTTATGCTGCTCAAAACAGTAGCGGTCGGCAAGCTTGCGATAAGCCTTGTCACGGGCGATTTCCGCCACGCCCACCCGGTCCTGCTCTCCGGTTCCGATGCCCACAGATACCCCGTCTTTGACATAGAGCACTGAGTTTGAGGTCACGCCCGATTCCAGCAGCCAGCCAAACCGGATGTCGGCCAGTTCGTTTTTTGTGGGCGGCCGGTTGATGCGGTAAACCTCTCCCTTGTATTCGCATTCAGCCAGCTTGAAGTCGGCCTCGCTGCGGGCTTCGGGCACAAAGGACCACTGGGTGATCAGGCCGCCGTCAATTAAGTTTTTAAACTCCACCACCCGCTGGCCCACAAAGGACTGGAGCCGCTCGATGTTCTGGATCTGGATCACCCGCAGGTTCTTGCGCTTTGCCAGAATGTCCCTGACCCCGTCTTCATATTCCGGGGCCACGATCACCTCGGCGTACTGGTTGGCCACGGCTTCTGCAGTTGGCTTGTCCAGGGCCCGGTTGACGGCAATGCATCCGCCGAAGGCCGCAACCCGGTCGGCCATGTAGGCTTTGGCATAGGCGTCTGCCAGGGATTCGGATACGGCCGCCCCGCAGGGGTTGTTGTGCTTGACAATAATGGCACAGGGTGTGTCGGTGAAGTAGCGCAGGATGTTTAAAGCGTTGTCTGCGTCCGTGAGATTGGTTTTGCCCGGGTGCTTGCCGGACTGCAGCAGCTCGATGTCTGAGGCCAGGTACTGGCCCGGGGCAATGGTGCGGGTTTCTCCCAGCACCAGGTTGCCGTTTGCCAGCCGGTACAAAGCCGCTTCCTGTCCGGGGTTTTCCCCGTAGCGCAGGCCCTTTCGTACCCCTTCGATCACCCAGTCCACCTTTTCGTAAAACAGGGTCTGGCGGTTGTCGCCGTCCACAAAGGAGATCTCCATCTGCGGCGGAAAGTGATCGTCCATGATGGTTTTATACATTTTTTTGAGATCGTCAGCCATTTCGGGTCACTCCATCGGTGTTAAGTGATTAAGTTTTAAGTAAAATCAGGAAGTTATGTTCAAGGTTCAAGGCTCAAGGTTCAAGGTTGATGGGGCCGTAAAAAGTTCAAGATCAAGGCTTGCGCGATTTCGAAGAATGCAGCGTACTTATCCGTACGTGAAATTCTGAGAAATTGCGCGTAACGCAGATATTGGACCTTTTACGGCGCCATCTTTGGGTTACAGTATTTCCTCGTATGAACCCTGGATATCGTTAAACGAGGTTTCGCGCAGGTAATTGGCAATGGCCTGGTCATATCCGGCAGTGTGGAAAAAGGCCTTTTTGGCCAGGCTGATCCGGGTTTCCAGAGATGTCATGGACTCCATGGATTCGAGTTCCTCCAGGATTTTGGGGTAATCCTTGGGGTCCACCACAGAGGCGACCCGGATGAAATTTTTGGCCGCCGCCCGGATCATGCACGGCCCGCCGATGTCGATGTTGCCCCGTGCCTTTTCCGGGGTGGCGTCTGCGGCCTCGATGGTCTGCTGAAACGGGTAGAGGTTGACCACCACCATGTTGACGGGAACGGCCCCGGTGCGCTTGAGATCGGCCTGATGATCCGGATTGTGGGTTTCGGTGAGAAGGCCGAGATAGATCTTGAAATCCAGGGTCTTGACCAGCCCGCCCTGGGTTTCGGGCTGGCCCGTGTATTCGGAAACCGGGGTGAGCACCTTTTCGGCCTTTTTGCCCAGGATCTGCTCAATTTTTTTATACGTGCCGCCGGTGGACAAAATCCGGATATTGGGGTTGGCCTTTACCAGGCCGGGCACAAAGTCCTCGAGTCCGGTTTTGTCCGAAACACTGATCAAAACCGTGCTGACCTTTACCAGATCATCGATTTTCTTTACAATATTGATACTCATGGCATCCTCCACACCTGATATTATTCGAGTTGATTTATAATGGCACCGGGTCAATGAGCCCGGTCAGGCCCCTTGTGACAAAGCCGGGCAGGGCAAATGCCGCCCGGTGGACCGCTGGATTGTAATACTGCATGTCCATGCCCGGCGCCTCCGCGCGTTTTGGATCAAAATTCCGGATCGGGCACAGCCCGTTTGAGGCAAACCCGAAGCTCCACAGCCCGCCCGGATAGGTAAGGGTGGAGAAGGTGTACATGTGAATTTTTTCAAAAAAGGGCCGCTGGTTGGAAAACATGGAATTCTGGATTTCAGTGTCGTAAAACGGTGATTCAGACTGGGAGATCATCACCCCGTTTTCCGAAAGCAGGCCTGCGATGGTTTTGTAAAACGACCGGTCAAACAGGGGCTGGGCCGGTCCGATGGGATCAGTGGAGTCAATGAGCACTGCGTCAAATGTTTCCGTGCAGTTTTGGGCGTACTTGACCCCGTCGTCGATGATCAGCTCCAGGCGGGGGTCGTCCAGGGCACAGGAAAGCGAGGGCATGTGCTTTTTGCACGCATCCACCACCATCTCGTCGATTTCCACCATCACGGCCCGCTCAACGCTTTTGTGGCGCAGTACCTCCCGGGCCGTTCCCCCGTCGCCGCCGCCGATGATCAGCACGCTTTTGGGTTCGGCAATGGTAAACAGGGGCACATGGGCGATCATTTCATGGTAGACAAACTCGTCTCTTTCCGAGACCATGACAATGCCGTCGTTTAACAGCAGTGTTCCGTGGCCGGCGGTTTCCACCACATCCACCTGCTGATAGGCACTTGTGCCCGAAAACAGGGTCCGCTCCACCCGAAATCCCAGAGAGACCAAGTTCTTATGGGTTTCGGTCACCCACAGATCAAGCTTTCCGCCGTTATTTCCGTCCGTCATGCGGCAACCTCCCTTTTGCAGGAAAATGAAAAATCAATACCATTTTTGCAACCACAGGTAAATCCCTGTGTTGGTATCAGCAGGGAAGGAGGCTTAGATTTCTGCGGGGATCTTGGTGGCAGGCAGCAGCACGGTAAATGTCGTTCCCTTGTTGACCTGGCTGGCGACCTTGATCTCACCGCCGTGCTTTTGGATGATGCCCAGGGATACGGACAATCCCAGGCCGGTTCCCTTGCCTGCGGGGCGGGTGGTGTAGAAGGGATCAAATATTTCGGCTTGTTTGTGCTCCGGGATACCCGGGCCCGTATCTGTAAACCGGATAGCCACGTATTCGCGGTCTTTTGTGTTTTGAATCGTAATGGTGAGCTCGCCGCCGTCCGGCATTGCCGCCACGGCGTTTAAAATAATGTTTAAAAACACCTGGATCAATTGTTGGCCGTCACCGTATATCCGGGGCAGATCGGGCTGGATTTCGCCCCTGACCTTTACTCCGGCCAGTTTGATCTGGTTGCTGGCCAGTTCCAGGGTCTGGTTGATCAGTTTCTCGGCATCCAGAGACTCTGCTTCCAGTTTGCCTTCCCTGGCAAAGTCAAGAAGTTTCCTGACGATTTTTTGGGCCCGGTCAGCTTCGTTTAAAAGGTCGTTGATCATGTCGTCCCGCTCTTCGCCGGGAATGTCCTGGTATTCCTCCTTAAGGGCCGAGGATGTGAGGATGATATTGTTTAAGGGATTGTTGAGTTCGTGGGCTACTCCGGCGGTCAGGGTGCCCACAGCCTTGAGCTTGTGCGCATGTATAAGCTGTTCCTGGCGCCGAACCAGCTGCAGCATCATGTGATTTAAGGCGGTGGCCAGCTTGGAGAATTCGTCATTGTAGCGACGCCTTGGGGTTATGGGGGTGAAATCGCCTTCTGCAATGCGGGTGGTGGCCAACATCATGCGTTTTAAGGGTGCCAGCATCTGATTGGCGATAAAGTAGCCCAGAAAAATGATCAGCAGCAGCAGAAGCCCGAGGAAGATCAGGGGAACCTTCTGGGACAGCGACAGCATGGACTGCACAAGTTCCCGTTCCTTGCCCAGAAACTCGTTTGCCACCGTGACCATTTCCGCACCGTGTTCCCGCAGTACGGATTCCATGGTCTCAAGATTGGAGGAGATGTTCGCCAGCTGGTCTTTATCTATTTTTTCAAGTAGTTGTTTGTACTGGCGAAGGGGTTTCCGGATTCGGGTATAGTTGTCCCGGCCCACGGCGCTGGTGATTCCTTTGGCGTTGGTTTCCAGGATTGCGGCTGCGTTGCGGATATGCTCCAGTGCGTCGTCAAGGTTTGTCTGGTACAGGAAAAAGTTTTTCTCAAATCGCCGTGCCTGCTGGATTTCCACGGTGTAATCCTGGGCGACTTCCAGAAAGCGGATTTTGTCCTGGATTTCGGAAACCCCGATCATGGAGAAAATGGTAAGGGTCAGGCTCAGGGCAAACCACGCCCCGAATCCCAGAATCAGGCGGGCCCGTATGGAAACCGAGGGCCGTTCTTTAAGGGCGCGCTGGGCATCCCGGGCTGTTTTTTCCCAGGAGTGATTGATTTCCTTTTGCTCTGTATTCATTGTACCGCCTTACGTTTTGCTAAGGCTGCTCTTTAGGTTCACCTTACATGAGGTCATTTTCGGAAACAATTCCTTTGTGGCCCAGTGACAGGGCTGCTTTATTGATAACAGCCTTGAGGTCCCCGGGCTTGAAAGGCTTGGCAATAAAGTCAAATGCCCCCTTGACCAGCGCCTCACGGGCCACCTCCACCGTGGCGTATCCGGTGATCAGGATGACCCGGGTATGGCGGCATTTGGAAAGAATGTGTTCCAGCACCTGGATGCCGTCGACTTCCTCCATTTTAAGATCTGTTACCACGATATCGAATTCTTTTTCATCCAGCCGGGCCAGGGCCTGTTTGGGGTTGAGAAAGAATTCCACGTTAAATCCCGCCCTGGTGAGCGCAGGGGTCAGGCGCTTGCCGACAATGGGCTCGTCATCGAGTATCATGACGTTTAAATGTTCTTGATTCTTATTTTCTCCGGTTTTTGTCTCCATTGCTCCTGTCCCCCTGTTTTTTGGTTCTCCTGTTTTCTCCTCCCTGACCACCAGGATCCTGTCCAGGGCCAGTTTTGTTTTTCGTTCCCCGCATGGCGGTTCTTTGTCTGCCTGTCTGTCTTTGTTATCGGCAAGGTTGATCTTTGCCATCCAGTCATCGATTTTTTTGGTTGTCTCATCCATGGCTGCATTGTTTTATAAAAGAATGTCAGGCTTCGGCCCTGATTTTTCAGGTTGTGGTTGATACTGTTTGCTGCATGGCCCGGGCCTCGATCAGGGTTGACCGGATACGCCTTCTTTGCCGGTATGCCTTGATGACGTTGTAGAGTATGATACATAAACCGGATATGCCTGCAAAAAACAAGATGGCCTTGCTGATGTTGTTGAAATAGGGATCCCATGCCGGATCCATGCTGATAAGACCCAGTTGGCGCAAATACATGGGCACTGCCACTGCCCGGCTCAATACGCAGAGCAGGATGACAAGTCCGGTGACCATTCGGATCATGACCTCATTGACCACTTTTACCCCGTAAGCGCCCACATAAACCCCCACCAGGGAGCCGAGATACAGCAGCATGGCCAGGCGGATATCCACAAAACCTTCAAACGCATAACTCAATGCCCCCCAGGCCCCCATGAACATGGCCAGGTAAAGCTCGGAGCCGGCGGCAACCGCGGTGGGAACCCCGAAAATGTAGATCATGGCGGGCACGCCGATAAATCCGCCAACACCGATTGTTCCGGCCAGATAGCCCGTTGCCAGGCCGCAGACCAGGATCACCCACAGAGAAACCTTTACGTTGGATACCTTGAAATAAATATAAGGGGGCAAATAGAGCCTTGAAATGAAAGCACTGATTTTCATTGACGGCCCGGCGCCCTCCTTGCTGGATTTCATTGCATCCCTGAGCATGGAAATGGCCACGAAAAACAGAATAAGGATAAAGATCATGCTGATATAAAGGTTGGAGGCCGCTGTTCCGCCCGCACCGTGGCCGTCGGCGTTTCCGAAAAGGGCGCTGTTGATCATCACGGCCACGCGGATGCCGATAAAGGAAGTCGCCACCATGAACAGCGCCAGCCGCTTGTCCACGTTGCCGTACTCACCGTGTTTCTTGCTTCCCATCATGGCCTTTCCGAACTTGTGGGTAATGTTGCTGGCCACTGCCACCACCCCGGGCACGCCCAGGTTCATCATGCCCGGGGTCATGAAAAATGCGCCCCCGCTGCCCACAAACCCGCTCAATACCCCGCCCACGGCTCCCAGCATGACAACCTGGAGACATGTCGCAAGGTCCAGTTCAATAAAACGGCCCAGTAACAGTTCCATAACATATGCTCCTTTTTTTTATTCCATTTTAATGAGTTTCAGGATGCTCGAAGCCACGGTCCCGTAGCAGAAAGCCACCACCGGAATCAGGAGAAACACCGCTGCCGACACCACCAGGCCCGGCGCCCAATCAGTTGCCCCCGGAAAAGAATGTTCAACGGCGTCTGCAAACCATCCGCTCTGGGACAGAAAGGCCAGGACAAATTCCTGGTTGCCAAATATCAGGAAAAACAGGACCACTGTTACGGCCAGGCAAGCTCCTGCCCTGATCATGTCCCGTTTTCCGAACAGGTACTGGCTGCCGAGTTCGTCTGCGGTGACCACAGGGGCCTTGAACCGTTCGCCCAGAAAGTTTCTCAGATCCCGTGTGGCCCGGAGCACGGCCGCATGCCCGCTGGATGAAAAAATTTCGCCGATTACCACAAGGGTATAGGGGGTGGCGGGGTCTATGGCGTTTATCAATTGTCTTTGTCCCCCGTATACCACCCGGCCCCCGCCGGATCTTCCCTCCCTGGCCAGTTTGTCCAGGGTTGTTCTAAGAGGGCTGTCATCTTCGGCCGTATGCCCGGAATCGTTTTCAATGCCGCCGTTATATCCCTGAAATTCCGAATCAAGGGGTTCAGCGGCTTCCACTACCGCCTGCTGCCCTCCAGCCGGGGCTTTATCTTCCGGTTCCAGCTTTATAAGTTCCACGGCGGCGTTCCACTTGGTGGCGATTTCCACCATCTGATCGCAGAGATCCGAGTCGGGGTGAAATTCCTCCTGTATCCAGAGGATGTTGGTCATGGCCATTGTGGCATGGACTTCCTTTAATCCCGGCAGGCCGGCGCATACTGCCGGGATAAACTCGGCCATGGCGGCATCCTGGGGCAGGTAGGTGACAGTGACAACGCCCTTGTCGGCCCGCACTTTTACGCTTGCCCCGTGTGTCCGCTCGTCTTTGGCAAGGGTCAGCCGGGTCCGGGCGGCCAGGTCCAGGTTTTTCAGGGTGTTTACATCAGCCGGGGTCATCTGGAAATCCGGCAGCCGGGCCGTGCTGACAAGGGCTGAGGCGGCGTTTTCCGTATTCATGCCGGCCAGATTGACAATCATGTCATAGTTGGCCGGATCCTCCAGGGAGACGCCGTACATGGAATACGCCCACCTTTTTCTGTCCTCATCGACTGCGCTGATGTATCTGGCGGCCTTCTGGCGGTCCAGTCTCCGTTCCTGCATTATCATGTTGATGCGCTGCTCGTAATCGGCAAGAACCCGGACGCGCAGGATGTGGCTGACCCCGGCGAGCTTGTGGTGACCGGCCCGTCCGTGATAGACTAGCCCGGGACTTTCCATGAGCCGGCTGCACATGTAAGAGGTGGCAAAAGCCAGAAACTGCTCTTTTTCCAGGACAAGCCTACGGCTGAAAACAGCCGGATTCACTGTGGCCATCTCCAGTTTGCCCACCTGGATGCCCTCCTGGTTGGCCGCATCAACCAGGTCCTCCCAGCTGAGACACTCATAGTCGAGGTTCCGGGCCAGTTTTTGAGCCAGGCTTTTGCCGCCGCTGAATGTTCCCCTTGAGATGCATATAAGCTGCATTGCTTTCACTCCGGTGTTTTATGGTTCAGTTTACGTTTTGCGGGCCGGCACGACCACCGGACACCCAAGCCGGTCTTTTATCCGGGAAAGCCAGTGGTCCCTGTGCCGTTTCATCCCGTCTGCCGAAAATTTGCCCCCCCAGACAATGGCCCGGGGAGAGCGGTAATCAGCAAGAAACTTCATTAATTCCGAAGAAGGGTTGCCGGTTCGTATCTCCGCATCCGCCTCCAGACCCGCCCGCCGGACCCGTTGTTCCACCTCGCCGACGATCTGTTGTCCCTGTATTTCCCAGTCCGGGGCGCCGGCCGGTTCCATGCCGGATGAATCAATGAGAAACAGGCTTACCAGTGAAGAATCCGTGCGCCTGGCCAGTTCAATGGCATATTCCAGCGCTTCTTTCCGGACCGATAAAGAATCGAAGAGAACCATTATTTTGCCATTCATGTTCACCTCGAAGCCGGGTTTGCAGATCACCTCAGAATCAGGATGGACGATTCGGCATTGGCCGCCAGTCCGGCGATCCGCTGTCTGGAAAATATCTTGTCCAGAAGCGATTCCCGGCCCATCCAGAGCGCCAGCAGCTGATCCTTTTCCGTCTGGGTGACAAAGGTTTTCAGGGATGCCGCATCCACCAGCCGGACCCACGCCTTTATGTTGCGATCCGTGTAATAGCTCAGGATGCTTGCCATGCGGCGGTCCACTTCGCTGGACAATCCGGCCGCCCCGGTTATTCCCACGATTTCGAGCTCAGCCCGGTAGAGGCTGACCAGTTGATTGATCAGTTCCATGGACGACTGGCTGACCGTGTCCTGATCCAGGCAGCAGACAATCATCTGCGGCTTTGTTTCCTCCCGGATGATCAGCACGGAGCACGGCGCCTGGCTGACCACTTTTTTGAGGGTCTCGTCTGGTTCATGCTGATGGCTTCGGCTGCCCTTGACAACAATGTCCGCATTGGCATGCCCGGCTTCGGTCACCACCGCCTTGCCGGGATTGCCGTATCGGATGCGGAAGCGCAAATCCTTTCTGGCGCTGCCCTCATACTGCTGATCCCAGGTGCCGTTCTCCAGCTTGATTAGCTTGTACGGAGCCTTGTGGGCGGCATACAGGGAGACGTCATCACTGATGCCGGACAAAAAAATGCTGCGGCTTGCATCAAGGTTTTCGGCTGTGTCGTTTACGGCCTCCGGGGAAGGGCAAAGCCCGAGAAACGTGACGTTTGCCCAGGTATTGGCCGCCAGTTCCGCCACCTGGAGGATCACGGATTCCATTTTGTTCTGTCTGCCGACCTCAACAAGTATTTTCATGGAAGCCTCCGGTTATGTTGATGTTTCAGACCAGCAGATGAGCACCGGGTTGGGCAGTCTGGCCAGAATTTCGAGCTTGGGCTTCTGCCGCATGGGATTGCGGGGAACCGAAGCCGCCACAAGGCCGTATCCCCGTAAATGCCCGGCAATTTTGGCACTCGGACCTTCTATGCGAGTTGTCTTTCCAACGGCCGCTGACTGAGCGGTTATGGTTTTTGCAACCTCATCTATCCAGGCCGGCTGATCCCCGTCATCCCGGACCAACAGCTCATCTCCGTCGGTGATGGTGTAGACAGCAATGTCTGTTTCGATCCCGGAGCCGGCAAAAATTTTGAGATAAGTCGAAACCGGGGTTTGTTCGTCTTTGGGATCCATGAGGATGACGGTTTTGTCCAGGATCACCGGGTTTTTGACCACCAGGGCAGGGCAGGGCAGGCTTCGGTAGAGCGTGGAGCCGAGAAGCGAGTAAAAATCCGAGGGGTCAAAGGCCGGCAGGGCGCCCTCGATGAAAAGCTTGTATGCCCCGGAAATAACCTTTTCGAGCAGTTTTTCGGTCCGGTCACCCTGGACGACTTCGGTGCTCCGGGTCCGTTTTAAATCCAGGTTTTCCATGGCCAGAAACTGGCTGATTTCCTTTTCCGCATTTTCTGTGAGGGCTTTTTCCCACTTGTTGCGCACCCAGCCCTGGGCCGCCGGCATCGGCCCTGCGCGGTCTGAGTCAATGACGTGGATATCGTGGATCCTCAGGTCGATCCAGCGGGACAGATGTTGTGCATACCTGAGGGCAATGCTGGATTCCAGGTTGACGCTTATGGGTATCAGGGCTTTTACCATCGGCTTTTCCTCCCGGCGGAAATAAAATCGTTATTGCTTGATATTGCCCCTGATTTTTTCCTCGGCCTTTTGGATGACTTCATAAATTTCCTCGGGCTTAAACGGCTTGGCCAGAAAATCAAACACCCCCTTGTGAAAGGACTCCTTTGCGGTTTCCATGGAGGCAAACCCGGTGATCACGATCACCTCGGTTTCCGGGGATGTTTTTTTCACCTCTGTTAAAAACTGCATGCCGTCCATGCCATTCATTTTCAGGTCCGTGACAACGATGTGAAACGGGGATTTCATAAATCGCCGCAGCGCATGCGGGCTTTGGTAAAATGCCTCCACGTGGTAGCCCTTTTTCTCCAGAAAAGGCTGAAGGCGTTTGCATACGATGGATTCATCATCCAAAATCAGAACCCGGGTCGGCTGGTTGTCTTCCATGGTGTTTTCTCCCGTTCACCAGGGTTGCGGGTGGACATGCTTGGCGCGGAAAATCGTTTTACCGGCCTGTCATGTCGGCCTTGGATGCGGTTGAAAACATTACAGCAACAGGTGTGCCGAAAATAAGAAATGGTGTAATGATTTGAAAATAAAGGATTAATAAAAGAAGTGGGAAGGGCAGGGAAAAAAGGGGTATCGTTGCATTATTCAACGAAGACCTGTAAGGGAATTTTTAACAGACTGTTATTATATATTAAATAACTTATGTTGCAATTTTCATCAAGCTGTTTAATTTTGCAACGTTATCAGTCCTCTATCTCGTTGCGTCGCAGGTGCCGCCACAAAGAGGCCCGGTTTATGCCCAAAAGCTGGGCTGCCCGGGTTTTGTTTCGGCCGGATTTGTTTAAAACCCACTGAATATAATCCTGCTTGATCTCTTCGAGGCTCTTGATGCCTGCATCCGGCCGGCTGAAGGAAAACACCTCCATTTCCGAGATATCCGGCGGCAGATCCTCTGTCTGGATTTCCTGATCACGGGCCATTGCCGCGGCCCGCTCCACGATGTTTTCCAGTTCCCGCACATTGCCGGGAAAATCATAATTGAGCAGGGCGTCCATGGCCTGCTTTGAAAACCCGGTAAATTTTTTGTCTGTCTTGTTTGCCGCCCGGGTAAGAAAAAAATGGGCCAGCAGCGGGATGTCGCGCTTGCGCTCTCGTAGCGGGGGAATGTAGATGGAAATGACCTTTAAGCGGAAATACAGGTCCTGCCGGAAAAACCCTGCGCTCAATGCTTTTTTCAGGTCCTTGTTTGTCGCGGCAATGATCCTGACATCCACGGGCACGGGCTGGTTGCCGCCGACCCGGATCACCTTCTGCTCCTCGAGGGCCCGCATCACCTTGACCTGCATGCTAAGGGGCATATCTCCGATTTCATCCAGAAAAAGGGTGCCGCCGCTGGCGGTTTCCAGCAGCCCGGCCCTGGCTGTAGATGCGCCGGTAAAGGCGTCTTTTTCATGGCCGAAAAGCTCATTTGCCAGCAGATCCTCGGTAAAGGCCCCGCAGTTGACCGCCAGGAAATTTTTATCCCTGCGGCCGCTGTGGTAGTGAATCGTTTGGGCGGCCAGCTCCTTGCCGGTTCCGGATTCGCCGGTGATCAGCACGTTGCAGTCGGTTTTGGCCACCTGTCGGCTGACGTTTACGACCTCCCGGATTTCCGGGCTTTCACCAATCAAGGCCGGCTCCCGGCGGTGGCTTTGAAGCCGGGTTTCGAGTTCGCTGACCTTTTTGCGCAGCCGGCTTTTTTCAATGGCCTGTTGTGCCAGGTGCGTCACAGCCTCCGGCCGGAAGGGCTTTTCAAGATAGTGATAGGCGCCTTTTTTGGTGGCTTCTATTGCGGTGGCAATGGATGCATATGCCGTCACAACGATAACCTCGATTGCAGGGTCCGTGTCCCTGATCCGGGAAAGCAGTTCCAGGCCGTTCATTTCATCCATGACAAGGTCTGTGATCACCAGATCAATGCCGCCTTCCGAAACCTGGCGTACCGCCTCTGTTCCGCTGCCGGCCTGCAGTACATCATATCCCTGCCGGGAAAAGATCCGGACCAGATTTTTCCTGGCCACCTGGTCGTCGTCAACGATGAGAACCCGTGAGGCTGTCATGAAATGGATTCCATTATTTAAAGCGTCCGGACGGATTGATTTTGCGCCGCCGTGCAAGCATTTGAAGCGGGGGCATGATCTTTTTCCTTTTGAAAAAATTTTATCAAAAAAAAATGCATTTGTCAGCAAACTGCAGCCACAAATAGCATGGTGCGATTTTTGCCTTACATCAACAGCAATATCTGCAATTTTTTTTCAAACCTGCGCAAAAAAGGGGTTGGGAAAAAATCAATACCATTTTTGCAACCACAGGTAAATCCCTGTGTTGGTATCAGCCTCAGCCTTGGCGCGATTTTCAAAATCAGTCAGTAATTGATGGGCCTCCTGGTTAAAATTGAAAATCGCGCCTTTGCTGACGGGTATCTGAAGCTGATCATCAAAGGAAGCTTGTATCCTGTTATACGGAATCAACAGGAACTGGGACATATAGACCGCATGGGCCTTGCGACCTGTTTTATACCGGGTTGCCTTACTGAGTCCGGAATGATAAATTGCATTGGCTCAAGAGAAGGCCAAACTCGTAAAAGTCGATTTTCAGATGGCACCGTAACAAGTTCAAGATCAAGGCTTGCGCGATTTCGAAGAATGCAGAGAACTTATCTGTACGTGAAATTCAGAGAAATCGTGCGTAATGCAGATATTGAACGTTTTACGGCGCCATCCATTTTAATGTGTGAAGGAGTTCTGAAAGCAGCTATGAAGCAGATGGATGAATATTTTGCACAGCAGGATGATAAGGGCAGGGAAATTACCCTGATTCTCACCCTGCTGCCGCCGCCGGTTTCTTTGAACATCCTGTGCACCATTACAGACCATCCCCCGGTAGAGATTCTTCAGATTGTTGAGGATCTGCACCGCTCAGGAATCCTTTCCCGTTGCAAAGAGAAAGGGGCAGGATATTATTGCCTGTCCGATTTTAAATCCGCAACTCAATTTATCAATACTGTTCCTGAATCCTACCGGTTCCGAACGGCAGAGAAAGTTCTGGCCGGCATCTATGATTACCTGCCTGACGGAGCCAGGCGCTGGATGAACGTTGCCCACATTTACCAGGTTTCCGGCATGCCGATTCAGCATGCCGGTGATATCGTCAGGGCCGGTCATTACTGCTGTGAGCAAAACCTTCCCATTGATGCGGCAGAGTATTTCCAGCTGGCTTTGGAGAGCATGGAAAAAACCGAATTGGACCGGGAGGGGGCCAAGGCTTTCATCGACGCAGTTATCGGCCTATGCACCTGCAGAGACACGGCTCTGTCAAAAGATATTCAGCAATCATGGCTGATTAAAGCCCTTGCATTCAACGACGAGGTCAATGCGCCGCTCCACTGCCTAAAACTCAAGGTGCTGCTTGCCAAAACCTTCATCAGAACCAGTGCATCCGGGGAAGCAAAAAAATTGCTGGAACAGGCCTGGCAGATGCTGTCTAAACACGAATTCCCCGGAGAATTGAAAATCCTGGTGGCCCTGGCCAATTCCGAGCTCCTGTTCTGGCAGGGCTATCTCAATGAAGCAATTGACCGTTATGAGTCCGTTATCGGCAATCATGAGGAGCTGCCCCTGGATGTGGAAACCCTTAAAAGCTGTGTTCGGTTGGGATGGACCTATGGCGTCGCCGGAGAAACAGCCAGGGGTGTCGGACTGGCACGGTCGGTCCGCAGGAGGGCAAGGCAAATGGGTGCTCAGGATCTGGAACGTTATGCCACCCTGGTTCTTGTGATCATTTTGTCGGACGCCGGCAGACTGGATGAGGGGGAAGCCTTTCTTGAAGAGGTTTTTAGCTCTCCCGCTGAATTTCTCGATTCGTATACACTTTGGCCGGGTAATGGCAAAAAGGCCTTTTTCGCCTACCGACGCGGGGAATATGAAAAGGCATTTCATCACCTGAGCCAGGCATGGGAAAACTCAAAGGTACTGGGCACCCCCCATCACCGCGGGCCGGATAACCTCGAGGTCATGCTCGGCCTTGAAGAACGGGGCATGATCCATCCGGAGTGGAATTTTGAATCGGATATAGAGCGGCTGCTCAGTTGGCCGGATATCTACATGAAAGGGGTGGCTTTTCGTTTCAAGGCGCTCAAGGCCTTTTATAGAGGGGGCCCATCCGAGCAGATCAGGGCGGATTTGAAGCAAAGCATCGCCCTGCTAAGCCGGGCCGGTGCCAAGATCGAACTGTCCCAGGCAAAGATCCTTCTGGCTCGGGTGATGATCCGGGAAAACGAGAGTTCCAGAGTGGCGGCTCTTCTCAAATCAGCCTGGGACGTCTTCTCCAAGATCAATCCGGATCTTTTCCCGAAAGATCTGAAACCTTATCTGGACCGTAAATCGAAACACGCCTTCTGGGTTCAGTCTCTGCTGGAAATCGGAGATGCCATCGGCACCATACGAACCCGGGAGCAACTGTTTAGCCAGATTATCAAACATGCCATGCGCATTGCCGGCGCAGAACGTGGCTGCATTTTTCTCCGGCAGGACGGGCAGTTGAAAATGGTGGCGAGCCGAAACATTGAAATAAACGAGATCGACTCGGATGCGTTTGGCCCACAGATGCAGCTTATTCATCAGGTTTTTGAAACCGGCGAGCAGGTCATTCAACGCCCGGATGCCTGTCAGCCGCATCAGGACCACAACCTGCATATCAAGAGAAGGACCGGCTGTTTTCCGGTCCGGCTCAAAGACAGGGTCATGGGGGTGATTTACATTGACCGGGGTCCAACCCAGCTGCAATTGCCGGAGGATGAAATTTCGTTGTTGGGGATCATCAGCAATCAAGCAGCCGTGGCCATTGAAAATATGGAAGCCTATGAAGAGATCTCTGACCTGAAAAGCGACCTGGAAGCAGAAACCCATTTCTACCGGAATCATCTTGAGGCCAGTTCCTTCCAGACCCAGATGATCGGCCGATCAAAACCCTTTAAAAAAATGATCAACCTGATCCAGCAGGTGGCCGATTCCGATACAACGGTCATGATCACGGGGGAAACCGGCGTGGGAAAGGAATTGGTGGCACAAGCCCTTCACCATAACAATTTTCAATTGTCCGGGCCATTTATTGCAGTCAACATCGTTTCCTTGAGTCCGGAGTTAATTGCCAGCGAGCTTTTCGGCCATGAAAAGGGGGCGTTTACAGGGGCGTCCCAGGCACGGAAAGGCCGTTTTGAACTGGCCAGTGAAGGAACGCTTTTTCTGGATGATATCGATGCATTCTCCCTGGATATTCAGGCCAAAATGCTGAGGGTTCTTGAGACCCGGGAGTTTGAGCGAGTCGGGGGTACGCGGACCCTGAAAACCCGGTTTCGTCTGGTGGCGGCCAGCAACTGCAACATCGAAGACCTGGTACGCCAGGGGCTTTTCCGGTCGGATTTTTATTACCGGCTCAATGTCTTTCCCATCCATATTCCCGCACTGCGGGAACGCCCGGAGGACATTCCTTTGCTGGCCCGGAGTTTTATGAATAAGTTTGGCAAGAAATTCGGGAAAGCGATTGACAGGATTTCCAAAAAGGATATGGAGGCCCTGATGCATTATCCCTGGCCGGGCAATATCCGGGAGCTGCGCCATGTGATTGAACGGGCCGTGCTGCTCAGCAGAAGCAATCGGCTTGAGCTGCCACCATTAAATCCGCAGGCTTCCAACAGCCTTTCTGATCCGGATGAAAAAATTCTGCCCTTAAAGGAAGTGGAAGCGCAACATATCATAAGGGCCCTGTCCGCCTGCCACGGCAAGGTCAGCGGTAGTGAGGGTGCGGCCGTGCTTCTGGATATCAAGCCCACAACGCTTTATTCCAAGATAAAACGGATGGGAATCAAAAGAGACGATTATAAGATGGGTGCACTCTGATGCGCGCAAAGCGCGGCGCGCCGAAAATCCGGCAGCGCCGCGGGCTTTGTCTGTCAATTTAGAACATTTTTTTACTCATCGCATCAATGGCCTCGGAGGCCGCTTCATATACGCCGGGAAATGAACTGAGGTTAAGGCCCTGGGTCAGGCAGGGAATGAAATAGTGTTTGCCGCAACGTTTGCAGGCTTTTTCCACATGCTCTGCAATGATTTCCGGTTTCCAGTCGCGGCAATCCACCACGCCGCTGTCAATTTCCCCCATGAAGGAAATCTGTCCTCCGTATTCCTTGATCAGCTCCGGGGTGTTGTTGGTGGTCATCACACCCTGCCAGATATCGATGCCCATGTCGATCATGTGGGGCACCAGGTTGGCGGCATAGGAGTCGCTGTGGTGAACGATCAATTCTACGCCGTTGTCTTTCCAGAAACCATATGCTTTTTTGTAAGGTTCCAGAAAAAACTCTTCAAACATTTCCGGTGACATGAACGAGGCGATCTGTCCGCCCCAGTCATCGTGGTGGAAAAGGGCATCCGGCTTTATTCGCTCGATGACCTGCTTGGCATAACGGATTTCGTAGTCGGTCAGATAATCGATGAGCTCATGCATATACTCGGGCTCTTCGTAGAGGTTCATCATGGCCGCTTCCATACCCATGAGCATGTGGGTCATCTCAAAGGTCCCGGAAGCAAAAAACACAGTGACGAACTTGTCTTCACGGTCGACCGAATTGGCATGCTCGACAGCGGGTGCCCATGTTTCATCGGAAAATTCAACGGACGGCGCAGAGACTACATCCCTCCATTTTGTGATATCCTTGAGCACCATGTGTTCATCGTCATGAACGGGAAATGGTCCGAGTTGGTCTTTCGGCCAGCTGTAGGTAATTCCCCACTCGTTGGTAATGGTTTCCCCGGGTTTGGGACGGGTTCTCAGCGGGGCTTCCAGGATGATTTCCAGAAATTCATATTGGTTGACAAACCGGTCCGGGCTGCCCCCCCTTATGGTCTCCATCAGATTCTGTCGTTTGGTAAGCATGGGTTTGGATTCTCCCTTATACGTTGTATTGTGGCATTGAAAACAAAGGCGTTATGTAGCGGCAACCAGTTTTTTGGCCTTGACGGCCGCGCTGCCGGCATCCGGTGCATAGGCATCCGCACCGATTTTATCTGCGAACTCCTGGGTGACCGGTGCACCGCCGACCATGGTCTTAAATCCGGTCAGCCCGCTTTCCTTAAGCGCTGCAACCGTGGACTGCAATGCCGGCATAGTCGTCGACAGAAGGCCGGAGCATGCAACCAGCTTGACATTCTCATTATCCTTGACAGCCTGGATGAATTTTTCCGGCGACACATCTACACCCAGATCGATCATGGTAAACCCGGCGCTTTCCAGCATCATGGTTACCAGGTTTTTACCGATATCGTGCAGATCGCCCTGAACGGTTCCGATAATGCAGGTGCCAAGGGAGACAGAGGACGTTTCGGCCATGTGGGGTTTGAGAACGCCCACGCCCAGCGACATGGCCTTGGCGGCGATGAGCATTTCCGGCACAAAAATGGTACCGGCTGAAAATTTATCGCCCACTGTTCCCATGGCGTCGATCATCGCCTGGAGAATATCCCCGGCGGCATAGCCTTCGTCCAGGGCTTCCCGGACCAGTCCCTGTATGAGTTTGGTTTTGCCTGCTTCCACGTTCGATTTGACTTCTTCGATTTTAGACATGGTTTGTATCCTTTCTATCCATTAATTGATCATTACCTATTTTACAGGCCCGAAAAACCTTTCCCTGTAGGCATTGATGTATTCAATGCAGTACTCGTCATTGCCTTTCAGGGCTTCCGTGGCATAGATCAGTCCCATCATGTGTTTGTGCAGCGGGTTAATAATAGCGCTGTCCATACCGGCTCCCATGGCAAGGACAAGAAATGCCTGGTTGACAAATTTTCTGGCTGGCAGGTTAAACGAGATATTGCTCGCACCGCCTGTAACGTGAATGGACGGGTATTGTGCTTTCATGTTTCTTATGACTTGCAGCACCGTGTTGATACCGTCCTCGGATGTGCACAGCATCTCTACAAGGGGATCGACGTGAAGGCGCGAGGGATCGATGCCGTATTTTTCCGCTTTTTCCATGATGTCGGCAAACACCTGCATGCGCCGTTCTTCGGTTTGGGGGATGCCTTCGTCATCGCTTAAAAGAGCGACAACTTCCCATTCGGTCCCGGCGATTTCAGGAAAGATGACCTCGATTTTATCGCCTTCCATGGACACGGAGTTGACCAGGCCGGGCTTGTTGCACAGCTGGATGGATTCAGCACAGATCTGCGCGCTGGGACTGTCCACGGCAATGGGGACCTCCGTTGCCTCCTGAACCAGGTCGATCAGCCACTTCATGGTTTCAAGCTCCACAGCCACCTCGGTGGATGCGCAGACATCAATGAAATGAGCCCCGGCATCGGCCTGCTTTCTGGCCAGGTCCTTTATAAAATCGCCGTCTTTGTTCGCGATTGCCTCTGAAACAGAAGGAATCGCCCCGTTTATTTTTTCTCCGATAATAATCACTTTTAAATTTGCCTCCCGGGTATAATGAATTGGATGAACAGGCCTTCAACATGCAGGAAATCATACCGTTTTGCCGGCAGCCTCATGGTTGGCCGAAAGCGTCTTTGGAAAAAAGATCAGCAGGGCGGCCAGCAAGGATCCCAGGCTCATCGCCAGGGCAACGCTGGGAAGTTTCGCTCCGAATTGTAAAAAAACGCCGGCCAGGATAGGCGAGAGCACCGCGCCGGCCCGTCCAACGCCGATGACAAACCCGGTGCCTGTGGCCCTGACATCCGTAGGGAAGGCAACGGCAAGGAGCGAATAAAGACCGGAAATGCCGGCATTTGCGAAAAAACCCGCAAACGCTGCCAACAGCTTGATCTGGGAAAGATCCGCGCCGGTCCGGCCGAATACAGACACAAATACTGATGTGAGCACCATGATCAGCACGGTTAGCTTTTTCAATGAGATCCGTGTGGTCAGCCACCCGAAAGCTGCCCCGCCAAGGGCTCCGCCCATACTGGCCCAAACCAGTACACCGCCGGCAAGGGCAGGAGAAAACCCCATGTCGGCCACAACCTTGGGAGACCACTTGAGAATGAAGTAAAAGGTGGTGATATGCAGAAAATAGGCCATGGTCAGAATCAGGGTCACCGGAAAAATGGACCGGGAGAAAATGCTGGAAAGGGGCTTTTTCCTCTCCGTCTCCTGTCTTTCGGGCAGTTTTTCAATGGCCGGGAACTTCATTCTTGCCAGTCCGGCATTGATCTTTTCCAATGCCCCCTTGGGCCGCTTATTCACCAGCCAGTGCACGGATTCGGGCACGAGGAAGTATACTACAGGCACCAGGATACCGGTTACCGCAGCACCGAAGTAGAATATGGCCCGCCAGTCGTGGGCCTGGAGCAGGTGGGAGGCGATCATGCCCCCGAAAGTGCCGCCTAAAGGGTAGCCGATGACCATCAATGAAATGCACATCCCCCGACGTTGTATATTGGAAAATTCCGCCACCACCGCATTGACACAAGACAGAATGCCGCCGATACCAAGGCCCACCATGATCCGCCAGACAGACAATTGTATGGCACTGGTGGCAGTGGTCACCAGGAACATCCCTGCGGACATGGTAATCAGGCAGCCCAGAACTGTGGGCCGCCTGCCGAACTTGTCGGCCACCCCGCCGAGGAAAAAGGAGCCAATGGCCATACCGATCAGTTCCATAGCCATGACAACACCCAAACTAGCCCGGGGAATGCCCCACTCATTGGCAATACCCGGTGCGGCAAAACTGATGGACAAGACGTCGAACCCGTCAATGGCATTGAGCATGATCGTGATGGCGACCACAGTGATCTGAAGACGGCTCATTTTTTCATTGTCGAGATAATGCCTGGGATCATTCATATGTGTTCTTCCATTAAAGGCTAAATCGTTTTCTTTGCATATCCGTCCCGGCCGCCGGGGGGCAGGACGCCCCCGGCGGCATTTGATACGTATTGTTGGCGATACTTAAAAAGTGTATTTTATGTAATTCTGAACGCGATACATATCTCCGTCGCGACCGTCCATGACTTCCTGAGACATTCCGATGACGCCGGCGGCGTATTCAATGGTCGGGGTGATTTTCCATTTCAGGTTGGTGTGCCAGCCAAATGCTTCCTTGTTGGCATTGGCGGTGAGAACCGCGTCCGAGCCAGTGTAGGCCTTGTCATCATTTTTCGAAAATCCGCACCCCACCGTCCAGGCCAGGTCGTGCCGCAAATTAATCGTCACACCCGCGTTGATACTGCTAAATTCGACGGTTTCAATCTCACCGCTGGCGGTTAGTCCGGCGCCGCCGTTGAGCCCCAGCCCCCCGTACCGGCCGACACCATCTCCGTAAGTCAGTCCGAGATAGATTTTGTGGCCTTTTCCGAACTCGATGTGCGAGGTCAGAGAGGCGCCGTAAGCCACCGTGCTTTCATCATTTAATTCAAAACGCCGGATCAGCAGCTTGGGGGAAAGATGAAAATTCTTGATGCTCCAGAAATACTTGACAATGACATCCGGCAGGGTTTCATTTGAATTGCCCGGGTTGGCAATGAGCGGACCGTTGCCGTTTGCCGTTAACCCGCGGTCCGGGTTTTCAATGGCCAGGGCCAGGTAATGACCTTTGTCAAAACTGTGCGTAAACCGCACCTGGGGCTGCCGAACAAAGGGTTGGCCGGGGTCGCCGGAAAGATCCATTACAGGGACGGCAGCCGCAAAGTCCATGAAAGTTGTCCAACACTGGCCAGCCAGAATGCTGTTATTTCCAAAGGTTGCCTTTCCGTATGCGTGCCGCAATCTAAATGCTCTGCTGTTGGACCAGGTGCCGGAGCCGCCGACATCTCCATTGAAATCTCCTTCCACGTAGGCGGTGATCTGACCGATATCGCTCGGGGTCACTGTTTTCAGATAAAGCCGGCTTTCCCTGGCGGTCATGCTGAAATCTTCCTTGTCGGCATAGTACGTGCCGTCCAGAGGCGTATCGTAGGCATTGATAATATCGCCGTCCGTTGGGTGGTCCCTGTTGTTGTTCAGTGTCCCGTTGATGTCATAGTTGCCCAGAAGTTTTGCGTACCCACCCAGCGTCACCTGCGTATTTTTGACTTCCAGGCTGAAGGCAGATGCTTTTTCGGGCACAAAGCATGGCAATAGGACGAGTAATAAAGCGATGAGCGCGGCTAAAAGGAACCAGGAATTTGAAGAATAACGGATTTTGAATAAATTCATTTTGACTCCTTGATGTTATTGGGTTGATTGACTGTGTCCTCCCATTGCAAGGCGCTATTTTTAAAATGGGTCCCTGCAAGAGGACTATGTATCCAAAAGCCTCTGCTTTTTTCCGGAAACATCACGATTTAAGCGCGTCTTTCATGCCTTCCGGGGACTGAGCACTGCCGGTGGTGTAAGGCGTTGCCCGCATTGCAATTTCGTTTTGCATTTGTTCCTGTTTTTCCGGCGTGATCCGGTAAAGCAGCAGAATAATCAACAAGCCGGCACCGATAAACAGGGCAGGCACCAGCGCGATTCCGGTTTTGATGCCGGAAATCAGTTCCGGTGTTGGCGCCATGTCCACCACGTACCCGGCAGATGCCAGTACAACGGTAATCACAACGCTTCTGACAAATATGGCGGTTTTGATAGGGAAGCTGATCAGGGACATGATGAATCCACGGGCGTTTTTACCTGTTTTCCATTCCCCGTAATCGACTGTGGCTGAATACATGGCAACGCCCAGGGCATCGGGCATACCGTAGCCGAGGTAGGCGACAAACATCACGATCATAAAGGAGACGTAATTCATCGGCAGGGCCCATACGGCCAACAACCCGGTTATAAAAAGGGCCAGTGAGAGAATATAGATGTTTCGTTCCCCGAATTTTTTGGCCAGAGGGGCCGTGGCAATTGCACCGAAAAAACAGACGATGTTAAGACCGGTAAAAAAGATGGAGATCACAGCCAGATTGCTGAGCACGTATTTGAAGTAGTAAAACGCCATGCCGAAGATGACGAACCGGCCCAGATAGCGGCCGAGTTCCGCCAGCATCAAACCGATCAGGGGAGGGTTCAGAACGATCTGTTTGAGCATTTCACCGATGCTCATTTTATCTTTCTCCGCCGCTTCCCCGGAAGCCGGGGGGTGGTAGGCATACTCTTTTGTCATGACAAAGAGTGTCCAGTAGCAAAGAATCATCAGGATGGCCGAAATGATCACCGTCAGGGTGCTTCCCAAAGCCGGATTTTCTCCTCCTCCCAGCACCTGAATGGACTTTGCGCCAAGCAGGGAAAAGCCGATTGCACCAAGGGCATTGAACATTCCCCGGTTGGAAGCCATTGAGATCCGGTCTTCACGTACCATGGTCATGGAGTTGTTCATGGCGATATGGGCGGCATAAAAGATGTTCCAGATCAGATGGGAAACAATAAAGCCGATGGAAATCAGAATGGCGTTCGTGACGGGATCACCGATTTTAAAAAACTGAAGAACAAAGAAAAAAGAAGCCAGCGGCGGGCCGATCAGGAGCCAGGAGCGGTACCGGCCCCAGCGCATGCTGCTTTTTTCGAGGATCACACCGGCCGTAGGCACCCAGGCAATATCAAAGATGCTGGTGACCATGAGCACGGTGCCGGCAATGGCTACGGGGATCTTTGCATAGTCGGTCAGAAATGCCGCAAAGAAAAATACTTCCATGTTCACAAAGAGTTGAAATCCAAATGAAGGCAACCCGTAGAGATTGATTATGGACCTTCTAAGGCCTTTCTTGTTCTGTTCCATTCAATGTTCCTCCACCTTTTTGCGTCAAAGACTCACTTGATTGTGGGAACTTCTTATAAAAAACCTGTTCTGCTTCGAAAACATTATTCTGCAGAATCGCAAAAGGCATGCCACTTCGATAGGATGTATAATAATTTAATATTTCGGTATGTTATATCGTATAGCAAAAAAAGTAGAACGATATAATTTTACGAAATATCGTAAAATTATATCTCCTCGTAATGCATGGGCGTAAGTGGTTTGGCCCGGCCCATGCCAGGACGTGGGTTGGGCAGGGCCTGAACGCAAAGCTTAAGAAATGGCACCCAATTTGCTTCTCAGGCTGGAATATGATGGGCGGCGATCAGTACCTGAGGGTCCAGGCAGCACCGTACAAATCACCACATCCTCCTTTTTGTGGATGGAAAGTAGAGGAAGGCATATGGATAGCAACGATCATCTGATCCGAATTTTGCCTCAAGGCAGGCACATCCGTGCAGTTCAGGGCCTCTCGCTTCTTGAATGCTTGATGCATCACGGGATTTTTTTACGATCGGACTGTGGCGGCAATGGTCGTTGCGGAAAATGCCGGGTTTTTAAAATTTCAGATGGCGGTGCCAGGGAAACGATCCACGCTTGCCTGCATACCATTGAAAAAGACATGACCATTGAAATTCCGGCCCCATCAACGCTCTCATCCCGTGCCATGGACAAGGCCCCGGTCTTTTCCCCTGCCGAATTCACGAAAGGGGAAAACAATGCGTCCGCTGCCGATTCCTTCGGCATCGCTGTCGACCTGGGCACCACCACCATTGCAATTTATCTGTGCAATGCCGCAAAGCGTGAAGTCATTGCTTCCATGGCTATGAAGAATCCGCAGGCCCTCTACGGGGATGACACGATGAGTCGCATTGCCTTTATCGGTGAAGAAACCGGAAATCTCGAAAGACTTCAGGCGCTGGTTATCCGGAGCATTGAATGGGGGATGAGATCTCTCCTTTCCCGTTGCAGGCAAGCACTGGGCCTTGTTTCCAAAATGGTATGCGTGGGCAACCCTACCATGGTGCACATTCTCGCAGGGGTAGATCCCCGTCCCATTGGGATACCGCCGTATCAGCCGGAATTTAAAGACGCCTCGTCCTTTATTGCCGGTCGGCTGGGGTTTGAAACAATAGAAGGGAATGTAGATACGCTTCCCCAGGTGTCGGGCTTTATCGGTGGGGATATCCTTGCAGGCGCCCAGGCAGTTGATTTTGAAAATCAGCCTGACGGGACGCTGCTGATTGATCTGGGCACCAACGGTGAATTGATGCTCAAGACCAAAAATCGGATTTATGCCGCCTCCTGTGCTATTGGTCCCGCGTTCGAGGGGGCGTCTTTGTCCTGTGGCATGCAGGCCATTGCCGGTGCCGTCAATGCCGTTGTCATCGGAGCGGACCAGAAAGTATCCGGTTTTTCGGTAATTGGGCCTGAAAAAGGAATGAAGGCAAAACCCGCCGGCCTCTGTGGTGCCGGTGTGATCAGCGCAGTGGCCCAAATGTTTGAAAAAAAAATAATTAATCCGGCCGGCGGGTTTGTTTCCGGCAAGGACAGATATGATGTTATTCCGGCAAATCCCGATCAGGACCAATCGTCCGTTTACATCAGCCAGAAGGATATCCGGTCGGTGCAACTGGGAAAGTCCGCTTTGATCAGTGGCATAGACCTATTGCTGAGAAAGGCCGATTTGAAAAAACCCGTAAAAATCATTATCGCCGGAGCATTTGGGTCCTACCTCGACAGGTCGGATCTGCTCCGGATAGGAATGATACCGGCAATCGAGCGCGATAAAATTGAAGCAGTCGGAAATGCTGCCGGTTCCGGCGCTGTAATGGCACTTTGTGATAAACGCTACATAGACCAATCCATCCGGATGGCAGCAAAAATTGAAACCATTGATCTTGGAAGCGATAGCGAGTTTCAGGATATTTTTGTCCATCATTTGCGGTTCCCGGAATCCAGGCAGCCCATATCCGGGCAACTCATTTGAACTCATTTGATAAATTGTAAAATTATACTTGCCGGCGGCCGAAGGATGGGCACGCCGGGGATATGCGGCGTTGGAAAATGACGGAAAGTATTAAATCCCCGGAAGCTGGAACAGAAATGCCCCGCACCGGGTTTGTCGAATCGATCCTGTTGATGGTGCTTTTGATCTCCCTGCCGGCGTTGTCGATCGACACCATGCTGCCGGTGTTTCCCGAAATCGCCAGGGACCTAAACGTGCAGCAAGCCAATGACATTCAGCTGATCATACCGGCGCTGATATTCGGTCTGGCAACAGGACAATTGGTCTTCGGTCCCCTGTCAGACAGCATGGGGCGCAAATCCGTGCTGACATTGAGTGCTTTTATTTTCATGGCGGGTTGCCTGCTTTGTTTTTTCAGCGTCGGATTACCGACCATGCTGGCCGGGCGGGTCGTGCAGGGGGTCGGAATATCCGGGCCGCGCACGGTTGTTCTCGCACTGATCCGGGATCAGTACGAGGGCCGGGCCATGGCAAGGATGATGTCGATCGTCATGTCAGTTTTCATTATCATACCGGCTTTTGCCCCCCTTATTGGGCAGGGGATCGCCTTGGTCGCCGGTTGGCGAGCCATCTTCGCATCGCTTCTCGCACTGATGCTCATCGCCTTGATCTGGTTTGCGCGGCGACAGCCGGAAACCTTGCTGCCACGCAATAGAATTGCTTTTTCTTTACGGGAAATCGCCGGGGCATTTGTCCTCGTCTGCAGTACGCGAGTGACGCTGGGCTATACAATCATGGCGGGCCTTGTAATGGGAGCGTTTTTCGGCTACCTCAATTCCGCCCAGCAGATCTTTCAGGATGTATATGGGGTCGGGCGCTTGTTTTCGCTTTTCTTTGCCATTCTATCGTTGTCCCTCGGCTGTGCGTCACTTCTCAATTCCCGCATCGTTATGCGCCATGGCATGCGGACCCTTACGAAACGGGCTATGGTGGGTCTTTTTACGCTGTCAATGGTTTATGTTGGTGTGATTTGCGCAATGGGCGGTGTTTCGCCATTATGGATGTTTATGGCCTTCTTTATGATCATCTTTTTCTGTGTTGGCATTTTATTCGGCAACCTGAATGCCATTGCAATGAAGCCGCTTGGGCAGGTAGCCGGGACAGCTTCAGCCGTGGTCGGGTCATTATCGACGCTTATAGCCGTGCCTCCCGGCGCATTTATCGGCCTGTGCTATAATGGCACTATATTGCCGTTAATGACTGGCTTTGCTGTTTTGAGCTTATTTTCATTTGCCATCATGAGGTGGGCCGAGACAGAATAAAAGAATGATCTGAAATTCCTGAGTCCTGACCGCAATGGATATCAGGTGGCTGTTGTGGGCTTTTGGGCCACAATAATCAAGGTGGCACGTTCGAGTCAATCGGGTATGTTTTTTGCATGTATGGAAAGTGATGCGAGGGTTTTTCAGCAAAACCGTTCATAAATGTAAAAAAGGAAAGTGGCAGCATCTTGAAGATATTGTTGCGCAAAAATCAGGAACTGGCCTCTATTCTGGAGGTCAGCCGGGTGCTGACCAGCTCCTTTGACCTGGAGCAGAACCTGTATGCGGCCATGGAAATTCTGGCATCAAAGCTTGAGATGCAGCGCGGATGCGTGTTTCTGCTTGATCCGGTAAATGCTGAAATCCGCATCGTGGCCGCCTACGGCTTAAGCCGGGCCGAGATCCGCCGGGGCAAGTATCGCATCGGCGAGGGCATCGTGGGGAAGGTCATCGAGTCGGGCCAGCCCATGTTTGTCCCCAACATCGGCGATGCCCCGGGATTTTTAAACAAGACCCATTCCCGGCCCCGGAAAAACGGCATTTCATTTTTGTGTATCCCGGTGGCCATTGAAAAGGAAACTTTCGGGGTGCTCACCGTGGACCGGATCTATGCCCATCGGCGCTGACGTGCGCGTGGTGGCCGCCACCAACCGCAGCCTGTTTGAGGAGGTCAGACAGGGAAATTTCCGCGAGGACCTGTACTGGCGCTTAAACGTGGTCCCCAGTGTGCTGCCGCCCCTGCAAAACACGCAATAGAACTCGAGCCCGGGCTGGCATCAGAATTTGCCGCCCGGGTCCGCGACCTGGCCAAAAAAAACAACGCCCCCATGGTTGACAGGGACCTGTGCCGGTTTTATTTACAGTTTCTGCAGTCCCGCAAAAACAAGGGGCAGAACCGGAGCGGAGAGCATGGACATGAAAAAACTCTGCATCATAAAGCTGGGTACCACGTATGCGGACATGAAGGCCCGGTTCGGGGATTTTGAATACTGGACCCAAAACGGTCTGGATGCGCCCGGGGCGTTTGTCCGCATTGTGGACGCCAAAAACGGCCAGGGGCTTCCGGCGCCGGAAAAATGCGCCGGTGCGGTGCTCACCGGCTCGCATGCCATGGCTACGGATGAAGCGCAATGGAGCGTTGGCACGGAAAACTGGCTAAAGGAGATGCTGCATGCCGGGGTCCCGGTTTTGGGCATCTGCTACGGCCATCATCTGCTGGCCCGGGCCGCGGGCGGCAAGGCCGGTTATCATCCGCAGGGCAGGGAAGTGGGCACGGTGGAACTCAGGGTTTTTCCCGGTACGGCCGGATCAGATCCGCTTTTTTCCGCAGTACCGCAGCGTTTTTTCGCCCATGCCACCCATTCCCAGACCGTGCTGAAATTGCCGCCAGGGGCGGTGCACCTGGCCCAAAGCGATCACGACCCGTATCACGCCTTCCGCATCGGGTCCCGTGCCTGGGGCGTGCAGTTTCACCCGGAATTTTCAGCTGATATCATGCGCGCCTATATCCAAAAACAGGCCCGGGAACTCATCCAGGAAGGCCAAAACCCGGACCGGCTTGTGCAGACCGTGGCCCCGACCCCGGAGGCCGCAGCCATCCTTTCAGCCTTTGCCCGCCTCTGTTGATTACAGGGCGTCGAGTTCCCGCAGGAAATCAACCAATTGTTCCAACTGCAATGAATGTGCTGATTCGGAGGAAGGAAGCCCTGCGGTCGGGGGCGGGTTTTTTTGCTCCTGAGCCTTTTTGCGGATTGACCCAATGCCTTTTCCGAAATTTACAAACCCGGCCTTACGGCCTCAAACAGTTTGTAAATTTTTCGCAAAAATTCTCAATGTCGCTTCAAAAACCCGCCCCGCCCTTCGGGCTTCCTTGGGGCCCACATCCGAATTCGATCACTCTGCAAATCACCTCGGAAATACCCTCCCGGCTCCACCAGCCTCAGACCGGTATCCGATAATATTTGCTGCCGCATATTTCCAGTACGTTGGTCATGGGGCGGGGCGGGGGTGGTTTGTTTGGCTGCATTGGCGCGGTTTCGGCAAAGATCGGCCCGGGGCTTTGGCGTCCGGAATTTCAAACTGTCTGAGGGCGATCAGCCCGAGTTTGTAAATTCCAGCCAAAGTCCCGGGACGATCGCCGAAAGCACGCCGCAGACAAACAAACCACACCCGCCCCGCCCCATGCGAAAACCGGAACAAGCTGCCTATGCCCTGGTTGTACGGATGCCTTGCTTATGCCGATGCCTTGGTTGTCTCATCTCCCGGCCTAAAATGGCGGTCTGGCCCTGCCGGGAAACCTTGTTTGTCATTCCGGCGCAAAAGGTTATTTTATGTAGGTAACCGCACCAAACATATGTTGTCCAAAACGCGCAGTCAGTTGCCAATCCATACAAGACCCGGAGGTTAACAATGGTTTTGTCGGAACAGCATTACACCAAAAAAACAATCCAGGTTTTGGGCCGCAACATGGCCTATGTGGACGAGGGGCAGGGCGATCCGATCGTGTTTCTGCACGGAAATCCCACCTCGTCGTATTTGTGGCGCAACGTGATTCCCTTTGTGACGCCTTTGGGCAGATGCATTGCCCCGGATCTGATCGGAATGGGCGATTCGGAAAAGCTGGAGGAGTCAGGACCGGGCGCCTACCGGTTTGTTGAACACCGCAGATTTCTCGATGAATTTCTGGCGCAAATGGGAATTGATCAAAACGTGGTTTTTGTGATCCATGACTGGGGCTCTGCCCTGGGCTTTGACTGGAGCCGCCGGCATCCAGAAAGTGTGCGGGCAATCGTTTACATGGAAGCCATTGTCCAACCCCTGAACTGGTCGGACTGGCCGGATAGTGCCCGGAACATGTTCAAGCGGTTACGGTCTGAGCAGGGAGAGGAAATTGTTTTGAAAAACAACGCATTTGTGGAAAAAATTCTTCCCGCCTCCATCCAGCGCAATCTGAGCCCGGCAGAAATGGCCGAATACCGCCGCCCCTTTTTCAACCCGGGCGAGGACAGACGCCCGACGCTGACCTGGCCAAGAGAAATCCCTATATACGGCGATCCTCCGGATGTGGTCGAAATTGTCTCGGATTACGGCAAATGGCTGGAGACCGCCAGTGTGCCAAAGCTTTTTATCAATGCAAATCCCGGGATGATACTCACCGGCGGGCAGCGGGAATACTGCCGTTCATGGCCCGAGCAGCAGGAGGTTACAGTCAAGGGGCTTCATTTTATCCAGGAAGATTCGCCGGAAGCTATCGGAGAAGCCATTGCCGGGTTTCTCAAAAAATAAGAATGATGGCGCCGTAAATGTCCAATATCTGCGTTACGCGCAATTTCTCAGAATTTCACGTACGGATAAGTACGCTGCATTCTTCGAAATTGCGCAAGCCTTGATCTTGAACTGTTTACGGCGCCATCAAGAATCGGCGTTTGTGCAGGAAACGCTCAGCAATGTGTTTATCAGATTCAAACAAGAGGAGTTGCCATGACTGAAAGGGTAAATGCAGGCGGCCTCCAGGTTGCCCGGGTTTTGTATGATTTTATAAACAATGAGGCCATTGACGGCACCGGAATCAAACCCGATGATTTCTGGTCCGCCCTTGGCGGCATTGTGGCGGACATGGCCCCCAGAAACCGGGAGCTTCTGGAAAAACGCGACCAACTCCGGGCCGCTCTGGACGACTGGTACCAGCAGCACAAAGGCGGGTCTTTTGATATGGCCGAATACAAGATGTTTTTGCGCGAAGTCGGCTATCTTGAGTCCGAAGGCACGGATTTTCAGGCTGCCACGCAAAACGTGGACCCGGAAATCGCCCAGGTGGCCGGCCCCCAGCTCGTGGTTCCGGCATCCAATGCCCGGTTTTCCCTAAACGCGGCCAATGCCCGCTGGGGAAGCCTTTATGACGCGCTTTACGGATCAGATGTGATCCCGGAAGAAGGCGGGGCCCACAAAGGCACCCAATACAATCCCGTGCGGGGCGAAAAAGTCATTGCCTATGCCCGGGCCGTGCTGGACCAGTCCGCCCCCCTGGAGCAGGGCAGCCAGGCCGATGCCGCCGAATACCGCATTGACGGCGGAAAGCTGGCCGTCGGGTTCAAAGACGGCAGTAAAACCGGCCTGCAGGACCCGTCCCAGTTCGCCGGCTACAGGGGAACGCCGGAGCGGCCCGATGGCGTCTTGCTTGTCAAAAACGGCATGCATATGGAAATCGCCATTGACCCGGCCGATCCCGTGGGCAAAACCGATGCCGCCCATGTCAGGGATGTGATCCTGGAAGGAGCTCTGACCACAATCGTTGATTTTGAAGACTCGGTGGCGGCCGCCGATGCAGCCGACAAAACCGCCATTTACCGCAACTGGCTGGGCCTGACAAAGGGGGATCTGGAGGAAAGCTTTGAAAAGGGCGGTAAAACCATCACCCGAAAAATGAACCCGAACCGGAATTATACCGATGCCCTGGGAAATTCCTTTGGCCTTCCGGGCCGCAGCCTCATGCTCGTGCGAAACGTGGGGCATCTCATGACAAACAGCGCCATTTTGGACCAACAGGGCAACGAGGTGTTTGAAGGGATCATGGACGGCATGATCACCGCGCTGATCGCCATCCACGATCTCAAGGGCAACACCCGGTTTCAAAACAGCAAAACCGGCAGCATCTACATTGTCAAGCCCAAGCTGCACGGCGCAGACGAGACCGCATTTACCGATGACCTGTTTGCCCGCATTGAAGACGCCCTGGGCCTGGCGCGCAACACCCTCAAGGTGGGGGTTATGGACGAGGAGCGCCGCACCACGGTCAACCTCAAAGAGTGCATCCGCGCGGTAAAAGACCGGATCATTTTCATCAACACGGGATTTCTGGACCGCACCGGAGACGAAATCCATACCTCCATGGAAGCCGGCCCCATGATCCGGAAAGGGGAAATGAAGCAGGCAGCCTGGATGACGGCCTATGAGGACTGGAACGTGGATGTGGGTCTGGCTGCCGGCCTGCGGGGCCGCGCCCAGATCGGCAAGGGCATGTGGGCCATGCCCGATAAGATGGCCGACATGATGGACGCCAAGATCGGCCATCCCGAGGCCGGGGCCAGCTGCGCCTGGGTGCCGTCTCCCACGGCCGCCACTTTGCACGCCATTCATTATCACCGGGTCAATGTGGACGCCCGCCAGCAGGAACTGGCCGGAAAGCGGCGCGCATCCATGGACGATCTGCTGACCCTGCCGCTGATGGACGACCCGGACGCGCTGAGCGCCGATGAAATCAAACAGGAGCTGGACAACAACTGCCAGGGCATCCTCGGCTACGTGGTGCGCTGGATTGATCAGGGCGTGGGCTGCTCCAAGGTTCCGGACATCCGGGACGTGGGCCTGATGGAAGATCGCGCCACCCTGCGGATTTCATCCCAGCATATCTGCAACTGGATCTATCACGGCATCTGCACCAAAGACCAGGTCATGGAAACCCTCAAACGCATGGCCGAGGTGGTGGACCGGCAGAACGCGGATGACCCCGGATATATCCCCATGTCAAAAGACTTTGACAACAGTCTGGCATTTCAGGCCGCCTGCGACTTGATCTTCAAAGGCCGGGACCAGACAAACGGCTACACTGAACCCCTGCTTCACGCCTATCGCCTCAAAGCCAAGGCCAGGGCTGGATTATAGAAAGCAGACACAATATTTGCCGGATTCTGTTGTTTGTTTAGGGGGAGGAGTGTGCTATGGGTATGCCCGGCAATCAAAAACTTTTAACCCCGTTGTGTGGAGACAAATCATGAAAAAAACACGGATACTGGCATGTGTTGTTCTAATTATTTCAATGCTGGCCATAGCTGCCTGTTCCGGGAATGGCGATGACAAGTCGTCAGCCGGGCTTGCCCCTGCAGCAGAGCAGTTGCCGATGCTCAATAGGGTGCCGGAAAACACCCAGGTGCTGGTCAAATTCGAAGGCTTGGAAACCCTGTATGGGCAGTTGGCTGTCTCGCAGAATTCTGTTCTGGGCGTTTCCGTGGAGCAAAAAGAGATTGACCGGATGAACGCAGCCCTTGGATTTAACCTGCTGGATCTCCAGGAGGTCGGCCAGGCCGGGTTTGACACGGCCCAACCCATTTGCCTGGCGATTTCCAACTTACAGGTGAATGCCGCTGACAGCCGGCAGACTGATTTTGATATCCTGGCCCTGCTGCCGGTATCAGACGGTGAGGCCGCCATGAATACCCTCCGCTCAGCGCTTGAGAAAGAAAATGTGGTTGTCGCTGAAGCCGAAAAAAACGGCCGGTCATACCTCAAGTGGCGCTACCCGGAGGCAGAAGGGGCCATGGCGGTCAAAGACGAGTATCTTTACATGGCAGTGAATTCAGATAACGATCCCCAGGCCTTCCTGGATTCGGCAATGGGAAGCAGCACCTCGCTGGCCGATGCCCAGGCCTTTCAAGAAGTGGCCGCAGATACGGATTTTACCCGGGGACTGGCGGCTTATTTCAATATCGCCGACATGGTGGAAGCCAATGCTGACCAGATTCGGCAGGCCGCGGCCAGCGGGTCGGATTCCGCAGCCGAAACCCAGGACATGCTCCAAACCCTTAAGCAGTATTCCGCCGGAACCATGACCGCGGAGTTTGGCACCCCGGATTTTACCCTGGACACCATTGTCTCGCTGGTGCCGGATGCGGATATCAAAAAGGTCTGGAGCCCGGACCGGATAAACCGGGACAAGATTTTAAGCATTGCCGATCCCGCGGCCCTGCTGCTTTCCTTTGGTGTGGACATGCGGCAGTACTATGAAATGATCACCGACATGATCCCCCCGGAACAGTCTGCTACGGTTGCCGGCCGCATGAAGGAGTTTGAGCAAAACAGCGGCATTGATCCGGAGACCGAATTGCTCGACAATCTTAGCGGCAGCATGAACCTGGCCCTGTATGACGGTGCCAGCATCACCCTGATGAACTACAACGCGCTTTTCACAGCCGGGGTCAAAGACGAAGGGGTCATGGAAAACGTCATTGAAAAGCTCATCAAGCTCCTGCCTCAGGACAAGCAGGCCATGATCAGCCGCCGGCAGATGGGCGGAACCGATGCCTATGTGATCAATGCCGGCGTCACACAGGTTTATATGGGCATTGATGACAATAAGTTCATGATCGCATCGGGAAAACCCCTGTATGAAAAAGCCCTTGACGGCAAAAAGGACCAGGGCTTTGCCGCCGGCCTGGCAGATGGCCAGTTAAAGGAAAGCATCACGGGCAAAAGAAACATTTTTTATCTCAACATGGACGAGGTGGTCAAAACCGTGAACAATTTTGCCATGTTTCTCATGGAATCAGCCGGCGGGGAGCAGAAATTCCGGGAAAGACTGGAAGCCGCAGGCAAGTTTGAATACATCCTGGCCACCAGCGAGCTTGACAAAAACCTTGTCAAATCCATGTTGACAATCAAAACCCGCTTCACCGAGCCCTTTTTTGTGGAAACCGCCAGAATGGTGGACGATCTGCAGCAGTAAAACAAAAAAATCGGGGGCAGTATCCTTGCTTCAAGTACTGTCCCCGATTTTGACTATCCTTTTAACGGTTCACCCCTTACTCTCCGGGGGAGAGCATGTCGGAGGTTTTCTTCTTTGCAGCCTCGTATGAAGCTGCAAGTTCTTCCATTGAGGCGGCCATGTTTTCCTGCATGTCAGCCCAGGTGTCAGCGCTGGCCGCTTTTAGGTCTTCCATCTGATTTTCCACTGCATCTCTTTGCTCTTTCAGTTTTTCCAGTGCGTCATTTGCCTGTTCCTTTGATTCATCGGACCAGTCTTCTGATTTTGCTGAAATATCGTCCTGAAGTGCGTCGATTTTTTGATCATACTCTGACAATTTCTCCTTCATTTGTGCCATGTACTCATCTTTTTTCTCTTTGGCTTTATCCGTCATGGCACTCATAGCCTCTCCGGCTTCCTCTTTTACATCCTGTGTTTCCTGCTGGATGTCTTTTGTCGTTGTTTCCTGCTCATCTCCCCCGCAACCCCATATGCCAAACATAAATACCAATACAAACAATACACCACACAGTTTTTTCATCGTCATTTCAAGCCCCCATTTTTGTTTAATTTTTACCTATCCGGTGCTGTCGCTTTTTTGTGCGGAACCGAACAGGGATCGTTATTAAAAATACATAATCACAAACGGATTTTTGTCCACATCGTGGCTGCCGGGAGCTGAGTTCCTCCCGGTTTCGAACCGGCCAGATTTATTTGTAAATTTTTATAAAACCCCTTGTAAAAACAAAAATAATCCTGTAATTAAGGATTATTATGAAAGAACCCAAACCGGACAGCAAACCGGTCAAAAACACCCTTTTTTTGCGTCCCTACCTGCCTGGCAGGTCCTTTATCGGCCCATTAAAGGACCTGGCCCAGCAGGCCGCCTCTGCGTCTGCAGCCCTGGAAGGGCGGCTGGCCCGGGAGACCGCAGATGCCCTTGGCTGGCACCTTCGGCTGATCAACAGCTATTACAGCAACCTCATCGAGGGTCACAAAACCACCATTCCGGATATTGAAATGGCCCTGCAGCAGCATTTCCGGGATGACCCGGAAAAAAAATACGCCCAGCAGCTGTGCGCTGCCCACGTGGAGACCGAAAAAGCCTTCATGCAAGCAGTGCAGACACAGGAGCCGCCAAACATCTGCACGCCGGAGTTTCTGTCGCAACTGCACGCCGCCTTTTACGCGCACCTTCCGCGTGAGCACCGGTTTGCCCACACTCCGGCGGGGTTTTCCGATATTCCGGTTCAGCCCGGTCAATTGCGCGATGTCAATGTGTCCGTGGACGGCCGAACCCCCCACGGCCCCGGGTTTTTGCACTTGCCCGGCCTGATGAAGACATTTGCCGAAAAATACGACCCAAATCGGTTTCACGGAGATGAGCGCCTCATTGCCATGGCCGCCAGCCACCACCGACTGACCTGGCTGCATCCGTTCCGGGACGGAAATGGCCGGGTGGCCCGGCTTTTTTCAGGCCTCTACCTTGCCCGGTCCGGGGTGAACCAGAGCAATCTCTGGTCTTTGTCCCGGGGCCTGTCCCGGCAGAAGCAGCGCTACATGATGGAGCTGTGGGCCGCGGATTCACCCGCCCAAAACCACAAGGACCCGGGCTGTTTTTCCGAGGAGATGCTGGCGGATTTCTGCCGGTTTTTTCTGCTCACCTGCCTGGATCAGATCGGGTTTATGGAAAAGCTGCTGCGCCTGGATCAGATCGAAGCCCGAATCGATTGGTACGTGAATATGCGGTCCAGGGATTCGCAGCATCCGCTGCGCCCGGAGGCGGCCCGGCTGCTGCGTGCTGCATTCATGCGCGGACGCATCCTGCGGGGCCGGGCAGGGGAGATTTTAAACATGAGCCAGCGAAACGCCCGCCGCATCGTGGCTGTTTTGCTCGATGAAGGCCTGCTCGTCTCCGCCTCCCACCGGGCGCCCCTTGTCATAGGCCTGCCCATCCACGTGCTGCCCTATTATTTTCCGGATCTGTATAATGCGTCCAATTTTTGAAGCCCGGGGGACAAGCCGGCAGGGGCATGCTTTGCCGCTGCCCGTTTCAGCTTCCCCCGTTGATTGACAATCTTTGGAGATCAAAGGAGACGGCCATGGCATCACAATTTCGGAATTTGATTTTTGAAGGCGGGGGCGTAAAGGGGATTGCTTATATCGGGGCCATGCAGGTGCTGACCCAGCGGGGATTGCTCGACGGCATTCAGCGGGTAGGGGGCGCAAGTGCTGGTGCCATAAACGCCCTGATATTCGCCCTGGGATACGACATCCGCACCCAGCGTCAGATCCTGCATTCAACTGATTTCAAAAAATTCATGGATGATTCTTTCGGCGTGATCCGCGATATTCGCCGGCTGGCGAAAAATTTCGGATGGCACAGGGGTGATTTTTTCTCCGACTGGATCGGAAGGCTGGTCAAAGACCGGCTGGGCAGCGCTGGGGCCACCTTCGCGGACTTAAAAGCAGCGGGCGGCCCGGATCTGTATGTGATCGGCACCAATCTTTCCACGGGTTATTCAGAGGTGTTTTCCCTGGAGCGATTTCCGGACATGTCCTTGGTCGAGGCCTTGCGCATCAGCATGTCCATACCGCTGTTTTTTGCCGCCGTGCGCCGCGGACAGCGAAACAATGTCTATGTTGACGGGGGCGTGATGCGAAACTACCCGGTCAAGCTTTTTGACCGGCAGAAGTATGTTGACATGGCAAACGAGGCTGAAGCCGCCCGGCACACCGATTATTACAATCGTGAAAATGCGGGCTTTCTCCTTGAAAGACCGGAGCGCAGCCCCTATGTCTACAACTGCCAGACCCTTGGCATGCGGCTTGATCGATCCGAGGAAATCGCAATTTTCCGCTATGACGAGCCACGGCCGGGCCGGGAGATTAAAAATTTCACTCAGTATGCCCGCGCGCTGATATCGGCTGTAATGCAGGTGCAGGAAAACCAGCATCTGCACAGCGACGACTGGCAGCGCACCCTTTACATCAACACCCTGGATGTCGGAACCACGGATTTTGAACTGTCAGATGAAAAAAAAGAGGCCCTGATAAAAGAAGGCATCCAATGTGCGGAAAAATATTTCCAGTGGTTTGAAGACCCGGCCCAAAATCCGGTCAACCGGGTGTCGCCCCGCGATTAAGGCAGCGCAAGACAATGGGAGAGAATTTTGATTTCCGGCAGGGTTCGCACCTTGCCGGCGGCGCGGATAAGGAAATTTTTTTTCTTCGTTTGCGAGCGTTTCCAGGTCGCCGCCTTTGAAGTGCGTCAAGGCTTTGAGGCTTTCCATGGGCTGGAACTGTAGCCCATACATCAGGCGGGCGGCTGCAATGCCTTTGGGCAGGCTTGCTCCGGCGTTGATCAGGACGGCAATATCCCGATAATCCTTTGTTTCGATCCGCTGGAGAATCACTTTGAGCTTGGTGGCCAACAAATCATTCATTGACGCCACCTGCAGAATGCCGTCATCTGTGATATCCGGATCATTGATCCGTCCGATTCCGATTGTTCCGAAAAACGATACCTTGACATCATTTTCTCCGGGTTGGCCGGAATCCAAGAGCAGTGTCAGGGTGTGGGGCTCTTCCTGCAGAACAACGGCGTTATTATTCAAAGGCAGGTGAGTGTATATCAGGGTTTTATTAAGGGGCCGGTCGGAGAAAAAATCAAAGTCCACGGAAATACGGTGGCCGCAACGCAAAGGCGATGCCGCCGTAAAGGACAAAGCCGTTTTCCCGGGTAAAGCCCAGAGAGGGCCACAACCGCTTTTGGGCAAAGGGCAGTATTTCGGACCGGGGTTTGAAGGATGCTGTCATTGAAGTTTTCGCACAGGCAGGGGCGGGGCATGGCCGGGTCCGGAAAGGCCCAGACGATAGTGCCAATAAGTCCAGGATCGTTCATTGAACTGGCCGGCCTCTACGGTTTTCAGGGTATCTTTTAAACAATCTTCTCCCAGTTCTTCATCAAGCACCTGAACATCGCTGAAATCACCGATATTCATCACCTGTGCAATCACGCGTTGGGGTCTGGCAGCGGCCTTGTCCGGCGTTTGCCACCAGATGTATTTTTTCGCCATTTTATGGATTATTCTTGGGTTCGTTGAAGCGCAACTCTCATTGACCTATACGGCAAACTCAGCAAAAAACGCGGCAAAGCCAGGGTTGAGGCCAGCGTTGTTGTCAAAATGCCCGATGGCAAAGATGCCAAAATTATTTTTGTCCCGGGCGACAAAAAACGCGGCTGGCTTGCGCTACTTTGCACGGATACAGCCATAGCCGATGAAGAAATCATCCGCTTGTACGGCAAACGGTGGGATATTGAGGTTTTTTTCAAAATGTGCAAGCAGCATCTCAACCTGGTCAAGGAGATCCAGCTCAGGGATTTTGACGGCCTGATCGGGCAAACATCCATGGTCTTTGCACGATACAATATCCTGATCTGGTTCCAGCGGCAGTAGGTTGACCATAGATCCTTTGGCGATTTGTTCAGGACTTGCAACAAGGAGCTTGAAAACCTCAAATTTATCGATGCCTTGCAACGGATCATCGAGATGGCCAAAGCCCTGGTACAAAAAACGGGGGTGATGTCGAAAAAAGCTGTCCGGCCATCATGGATGCGCTAATGGGGGCAGCAATCATATTTTTCGACTTTTCAAGTGATAAATCGAGCTTAATTTCAGAAGCGTAAACTGAATTTAGCTTTTCAGAAAGTTGAGGTGTTAAGTTTTAAGATTGCGGGTGACAGGTGAATATTGACGCGTAAAGACCTGTCACCTGGTCCATCTGTCACTTGTCACTGTCTTTTCAATTTTTTTTGTGATTTCGGTGAGTTTTATCGGGTTCGGGCTCAGAGCGCCCGGGGGCATGTAGAGGTCCTGGTTCATTTCGATCTGGACGGCAAATCCGCCGCGGGCCATGAGCTGTTTTCCGTAGTGTACGGTGATGTAGCCGCCCTGGTAGGGGTTGTTGACCGCCACAGAAAATCCGGCTGCTTCCAGGGCCGATCGGATTTGATCCATGGTTTCGGCCGGGCAGGAAACCGGGCCGCGGCCCGGGCGGGGCCTGCCCCTGGTGTCGCCGTTGTTGCTGATGATGATGTCTTTTCGTTTTTCTCCCGCGTCCGGGGCGTCTGCCGGGGCGGTGCCGTTTAGGGAATGGCAGTCGAACAGGCATTTGACATCCGGATCGGATATTGCGCGGGCCAGTTTTTCATGCCAGGGGTTGTAATATTGCCGGATGCGCTCTTCCACGGCAACTGCGTCCGGGTATCGGCCGGGCCGGTACACCGGCCGGCCCCTGTAGTCGGTTTCCGCCACGATGCCCTTGGGTCCGCGGCTGTCGGGCGCCCGGTTCAAATCCGCCACCAGCCGGCTCCATTCGGCCGGCAAAATCGTCTTTACCGGCATGGCCCCAAAGATTTCCGCGGTGCCGAAATCCTCTGCATCCTGGATCTCCGCGTCGGAAAGCGCCATCTGCTCCCGGATCTCCCCCGGCACCCTGGCGGAACAATGCGGTATTGTGATGATGATTGAATTGGCCATATCTTTTTAAACATACAGGATTTTGTGCTTTTTCGTCAACCGCAGAGTGGGGGCCGCCGGCGGATTTGTGTGCGTTTTTGGCGGCAGGGTGCTTGACGCGGCGCGCCGCGGGATTATCTTTGCAGATAAGAGAGATTGAAACGGCCTGGCGGCTGCCCCGCTGGCAGCAGCGCCTGCAACCACAACGGGAGGAAGTAAAAATGAATAAATTTGCACAATTGAGCCGGGCCTGCCGGGATGAAAAAACATTTGGCCGCGTGCTTGGCATTTTTTTCCTGGCCCTGGGCCTGGTATTTTTGATTATCGGATTTACCGTGCTGCCCCTGTTCGGCCTGGTCGTGGCCATTCCCCTGATTGCTTTGGGATTTTATTTTTTTCGCAAATCCCCGGGCGAAGACGAGGCCTGCCGGACAGATTTGTGATGTGAGCGCTTTTTCACGAGAGCAGATTTGAGAAAAATTTTTTGTTTTCCCGGTCTTTGACGATCATGACCGGGATAGCTTTTTCCATGCGCCGAAGGGTTTCGGTGATGTTGCCCAAAAGCGAGGTTTCTGTGGCCGTATCCCCGGCTGCTCCCACGATGATCAGATCCGCATTGTCATCTTCTGCGGCATTATAGAGCTTTTCGCCTTCGCTGATGAGATCCTCGGAAGCGTCGATTCTGCACGGAAAGGACTCTGGTTCAAGGCCGAATTCCGCCATGAATTCCTGGTGCCGGGTTTCGGCCCGGCTGAGGTGCTGGCTTGCGCTTTTCCGGGTGGAGGCCGGAAAATAGCTGCGGGTGCTGTCCTGAATGAAATAGCAGACAAGATGGGCATTTTGCTGGTGATGCAGGTGCAGGGCACGGTCAAATGCCGCCTTTGAAGCCCTGGAATAGTCGAGTCCGCAAAACACCCGGGCAATTTCCAGGGGCGGGTCTTCGGGCACGAACAAGATATCGCATTTCGAGTTTGCCGACAGCTCGCCGCCGTATCGTTTCTGCCGGTCTTCGCCGTATTTCTGTCCTATCAGCAGCAGGTCCGTATCCATATCTCCGGCAAAGCACAGAATATCCTCTGCGGCGTCTTCTTCGGCCACCCGGGTTTCGATTCGGGTTGAGACGCTTTTGCGGAATTTTTCATCGATTCGGTTGTCGAGTTCATCGCGGATCATGGCATTGAGCGAGCTTTTGACATCCGGAAACGACTTGCTGCTTTTGTTGGGAAGATCATAGGCCTGGATCACGTGGATAAATGTCACTGCCTCTGCGTGAAACACCCGCGCGGCCAGGGATGCGTAATGGATCAGATGCTTGTCAATATCGGTTAAATCCAGACAAACCAGAATATGCTTGATGGTTTTCATGGTTTATTGGCCTTCCCTGTTTTGATTCTCCGGGTTTTGATTTCCCGAGCCGGCTCTGCCGGCGGCTTTTTTGTCGACCAGATCCTGGATGAGCTGCTGGTAGCTTTCCCGCTCCATGTCCCGGGCGCGGATGCGCTCGGCCTGGTATTCTTTTTCCAGACCCTTTGTCAAACTCCAGCCCATGAGCAAAAGCACCACGGCAAAGGGCAGGCCGGTGGTGATCGAGGCGGTCTGAAGCGCGTCCAATCCCCCGCCGAACAGCAGCACTGCAGCCACTGCTCCCTGCAAAAACGCCCAGAAAATCCGCTGGGTCACCGGAGACGTCAGCTTGCCGCCCGAAGTAAAGGTATCCACAACCAGGGAGCCGGAATCCGAAGAGGTGACAAAAAAGCTGACCACCAGCAGGATGGCGGCAAAATTGGCAGCAATGGCAAACGGGAAGTTGCCCAAAAGTTCATAGATGGAAATGGCAATATTTTCTTTGACCGCCGCGGCCATGTTTCCCGCTTCGCCAAGCTCCAGAAACAGGGCGGAGCCGCCGAAAGTGGTCAGCCATAAAAACGTGAGCAGCGAGGGGACGATGAGCACGCTCAGCACAAATTCGCGCAAGGTTCGGCCCCTGGAAATCCGGGCGATGAACATGCCCACAAACGGCGACCAGGAAATCCACCAGGACCAGTAAAATATGGTCCAGGAGTTTTGCCAGTCCGACTGCCGGTAGCCCTCGGCCCAGAAGCTGATTTTGAAAAAATCATTCAAATACACCCCGATATTTTCAACATAAGTGTCCAGGATAAAAAGGGTTGGACCGACAATGAGCACAAAAACCAAAAGCACGGCACCCAGGTTCATGTTGAGCTCGGACAATCGTTTGACCCCCTGGTCGAGGCCCGAGGCCACGGACATGGCCGCAGCGCTGGTGATCACGCCCACAAGAATCATCTGGATGTAGATGGTATCGGGCAGGCCGAACAAATAATGCAGCCCGGCATTGATCTGCTGGACCCCGAAGCCCAGAGAGGTGGCCAGGCCAAACATGGTGGAAAGCACGGCCAGCACGTCAATGGCGTCGCCCATGGGGCCGTATACCCGCTCGCCGAGCAGGGGATAAAAAACCGAGCGGATGGCCAGGGGCTTGTTTCGGTTAAAGCTGAAAAAGGCAAGAGACATGCCCACCAGAGCGTAAATGCCCCATGGGTGAAGTCCCCAGTGCAGAAAGGTCACCTGCATGGCATTGCCGGCGGCCTCCATGCTGTCGGCCCCGCCGAAATCCGGGTTGGTGAAATGATAGATGGGTTCGGCCACGCTCCAGAACAAAATGCCGATGCCCATGCCCGCGGAAAACAGCATGGCAAACCAGGCCGTGCGGGAAAACTCCGGAACTGCGTTTTTACCCCCCAGGCGGATGCTGCCGTATTTGCCCAGGGCGATGTAGAGCATGATCAAAAGATAGCAGTTCACTGAAAGGATCAGAAACCACCCGAAATAATCGGACACATTTGTCTGGATGGCGGAAAAGATCCGCTCCATGGGTTTGCCCACCCCCAGGGTAATGGAGATGAAAACAACAAGCAGAATCACCGTGGGCCAGAATACCGGGGGGTGAATGTCAAAGAAGCGGTGTATTCCGGACGTCGGATCGGGTGTGTTGTCAGGTTCGGCCATTTGCGGCTCCGTAACAGGCTGTTGTCTCAGGTGATGAAAATATAATAATGATTGAATTGAATCTTCCTGTCAATGGAATCCGGAGGTGGTGGAAGTGTATTTTCCGTTATTCTGGAAGGTTGTTCGGAAACTGTTTTGCTGGTGAAAAGAAAAATCCGGTTTCAGGGGTTGCGTAGCCGGCCAATTCTTCTTATGGTAACGAAAATATAGAATTGTTTAATTTTCAAATCAAAAGGAGCATTCATGACACAAGCGAAATCAGGCGATACCGTCAAGATTCATTACAAAGGCAAATTCGATGACGGCTCGGTATTTGATTCCAGCGAAGGCCGCGACCCCCTGGAGTTCGAGATTGGTTCCGGCAACATCATCACCGGTGTGGAAGAGGCCGTTGTGGGCATGCAGCCCGAGGAAACCAAGGAAGCCACGATTCCCCCGGAAAAGGGCTACGGCGAGTACCGTGATGATATGGTCATCGAGGTGGAGAAAACTCAGTTTCCGGAACACATTGACCCCGAGCCCGGCCAGCAGCTGGAACTCCAGCAGCCTGACGGCCAGAAGGTCACGGTCACGGTGACCAACGTGGGCGAGGAAAAAGTCACCCTGGACGCCAACCATCCCCTGGCCGGTAAGGATCTCAACTTTGAGATCACCCTCCAGGAGATTCTCTAAAGCTGCTTGCATGACCTGATGGTTGTCAGGAACCCAAGTTCTGATGGCGCCGTAAAAAGTCCAATATCTGCGTTACGCGCAATTTCTCAGAATTTCACGTACGGCTAAGTACGCTGCATTCTTCGAAATTGCGCAAGCCTTGATCTTGAACTTTTACGTCGCCATCTGAAATCAGATTTTTTACGATGCCATCAAGTTCTGTGGCCGGAAACAGTTTTTTTTATTCAGAGCGGCTTTAAAAACTGTTTTCGGCCTTATTTCATGATTGGAAAGGTTGCCCCGCCGTCGGGGAACACGGCCACGTGAGCGTCCTTTTTCAGTTTGGCAGCCCCCCGGTCAATTGCTTCCTGCGGCCGGCCGCACGCATGGAAAAACCCGAGATGCCGGATTTCTTTTTCAGACAGCGACGGCACATGAAAAAACATCCTGTATTCCCGGATCAGGCGCATGGAGTAATAGGTCAGAAACCGCTCCTCCACGTTCAGCCCCTTTTTCATCACGTTTAAAAACCCCATTACATTGGATTTTCCCACCAGTTTCAGGATGGTGCGCAGCACGGAAAGCGGCGGCGGCTTATCGGGCAGGGGGATATCGTCAAGGCCCCGGGCAGCCCTTAAAAAACCCATGATGACGCCTCCCGGCCCAAGGGCGGGCAGGGCGTTGCCGACGCATTTCATGCTCTGCTTGAAGTTGATGTCCATGGGGTGGGAGTTGACAATCACCGCGTCCATGGGATGCGGCAGGGATATGCCGGCGATGTTCTTGTTACATTCAATGCCTTTTCTGTGCGCGGCCAGGGCCTCGCCGGCAAAGGCGGCCGCGATCTGCTGATTTTCGTCAAGCAACACGTTGACAACAAATATTTCTCCCGGGACCAGATCCCTTGTTTCTTCCAGGTCCCGGCGAAAGGTGTTTTCATCCGGGGCCATTCCCACCCGGTTAAACAGGTATGGTGGCTCTGCGATCATGCCGTGGTGGGCGCCGATGGCCTCTGCCGCGGCCACGCCGGGAAACAGGTTTTTCATGCCCCCGCCGAATCCGGCCCACAGGTGCGGTTCGATCATGCCCACCAGGACAATCAGGTCTGCTGCGGCCACTTCCCGGTTTAATCGAACAGGCGTGCCCCTGCCAGTTGTGCCGAAATCATGGTGGGTGGCCGGATCAAAGGCATCCGGGTTGGACCAGTTGATCTTGTTTAAATTTTCTTCCCCGATTTTTTCTGCCATTTCTTCCCGGCGCATGGCCGTGTGAATTCCCAGTGCGGGCATGACATGGATGTTTTTGGCATCTGCGCCGGCCTGCTGCAGGTGCTGGAAAATCAGGTGAAAAAACTCATGGGCCGGGGTGGGGCGGGTGTTGTCATCCACGATGATCAGGACGCGCTTGTTTGAAAGGTTTTTTTCGGAAATGCTGCCGGTGCCTTCCGGGTTGGCCAGGGCGGCTTCCACGATGTCTGCGCAGCTTTGCCGGTTTTGGCCGGAGATGTCGACGCGTTCGGGCATGTGCACATGCCAGGTATCGGGCAGTTGAAGCGTTGTCAACGATTGCCCCCAGGGCAGCTTGATTTCCATGGCCGGCACCTTTCTTTGGGTTTTAAAAAGATTCATCCGGGAAATGCCGGGATGGATTCGTGAATAAAATATAATCGGAGCTTGAAGTACCAATTATCCCTGAATCCATATGCCTGACGTTTGA